>JAFYSI010000141.1 GCA_017559425.1 Alistipes sp. | reverse complement strand
ACCGGTGGCGACGAGGCAGCAATCTTCGCTGGCGACCTCCTCCGCATGTACACCAAGTACATCGAGTCTAAGGGCTGGCGCTACGAGATCACCTCATCATCTGATGGTGCTGCGGGTGGCTACAAGGAGGTTGTCCTCAAGGTTACTGGCCAGAGTGTCTATGGTACGTTGAAGTATGAGTCGGGTGTTCACCGTGTGCAGCGTGTGCCTCAGACCGAGACTCAGGGTCGTGTACACACCTCTGCAGCCTCTGTAGCGGTACTTCCCGAGGCCGAGGAGTTCGATATCGAGATCTCTATGAACGACATCCGCAAGGATATCTTCTGTGCATCGGGTCCTGGTGGTCAGTCGGTAAATACTACCTACTCAGCTATCCGTCTTACCCACATCCCTACAGGTATCGTCGTGCAGTGTCAGGATCAGAAGTCACAGCTCAAGAACTTCGACAAGGCGTTCGAGGAGTTGCGTACGCGTGTCTTCAACCTCGAGTACTCTAAGTACCTCGATGAGATCGCTTCAAAGCGTAAGACAATGGTCTCTACAGGTGACCGTTCGGCAAAGATTCGTACCTACAACTACCCACAGGGTCGAATCACCGATCACCGTATCAACTACACCATCTACAACCTCTCAGCCTTTATGGATGGCGACATTCAGGATGTTATCGACCAACTCATCGTGGCCGAGAATGCTGAGCGTTTGAAGGAGAGCGAGTTGTAGGCAAGGGACAAGATTGTTTACTTTATACAGAACTCAAAGAACGACCTGTCCTCACTGGGCAAGGTCGTTTTTTGTTGTAACTTCAAGATTATGAATAGACTTATCATACTAATTGTCGCAGTATTGCTCACACTCAGCAACGCCTTTGCCGACTATCCTGGGCGTAGCAGAGAGGCTAAAAAGGCGGGCAAGAAGCTTACCGTCAAGGAGTGGAAGACAACTCCCGACGGCAAGAACAAGTGGGTCGACCACATCGAGGTCTACAACGCCCAAGGCCAGCTCATCGAGGAGAAGGAGTATGGCGACTATGGTCGTAGTCTTTCGTGGCGAGCAGAATTCATCTACAACGCTAAGGGACAGCTCGAGAAGGAGATAATCTACAACGAGCGTAACAAGGTCTCAAAGGTACGCAAGTATGAGTACGACAGCAATGGACGTTGCATCCGCCGCTTGAACTATGGTGCCAATGGCATCCTCAACTCATACCGACAGTTTGAGTTCTCATTCGAGTAGCGACGATGGTCCACGACTTGACATACGCAAAGCTCAACACCTTAGAGCTGTGGCAGCGGATGCGAACCATCACGCTTAGCGAGATGCGTAGCGTGAAGCTTATGAACCGCATCGACACGAAGTATGTTCTCTCCTACTCAGAGGTACTCCAGCTTCTCGAGGAGGCAGCCAATAGCGACTACTTTGTGCAGATAATCGATGGCGTTCGTGCCTGCCGCTACGAAACGCTCTACTACGACACTGCCGACCGCGAGATGTTTATCGTCCACCACAACCGTAAGCTCACACGTCAGAAGCTCCGCACACGCACATATATCGAGAGTGGCATCAGCTTCTTCGAGATCAAGAACAAGAGCAATCGTGGCCGCACCAAAAAGCACCGCACGGAGATTGATGCTCAGGCATTTAGCTCGTTTGCAAGCTCGCGTGAAGCCACCGAGCTACTCGCCCAATACTCGCACTACACCACCGACGATGTCTCGCCAGCACTAACCACACACTTTACACGCATCACGCTTGTAAACCCTACGCTCACGGAGCGAATAACAATCGACCTTGAGCTCTGCTACGAAGATGTCCGCAGTCACACAAAGGGCTCAATCGAAGAGATGGCCATTGTGGAGATTAAGAGCGACGGCAACGTAGAGTCGCGAACCAAACGAATGCTTTGCAATATGCGTGTCCCCAAGCTCAAGGTGAGCAAATATTGCCTTGGCACAACACTCACAGTCAATGGCATCAAGTGCAACCGCTTCAAGGCAAAGGTTCAAAGAATTAGAAAACGATTAAACAGATAATAGAGTATGTTCAGTTTTGATGGAGAGGGAGTTAATCCCGACTTATTTGATGCCGACATTGCTGCACTCACAGGCAGCAACGGCGAGATGGGAGCTACAATGCTCGGTATTCCAATTTGCGACACTCAGTCAGTGCTTCAGCTCTGCCTACAGTTTATCATCAATCTTGTGGTATGCTTCGTCATCGTACGATACTTCTACTACCCCAAGAGCCGTCGCAAGGATTTCGCTGTGACCTTTGTGCTCTTCTCTACAGCGGTATTCCTACTCCTCTTCTTTATGAAGAGCGTGGGTATCGACGTGAGCATCGGCCTTGGACTCTTTATGATTTTCGGCATTATGCGTTACCGCACCGAGATGGTACCTATTCGCGAGATGACCTACCTCTTCTTAACCATCGCCACAGCGGTGATTAATGGTAGTAACCTTATGGTGTCGTACGTCGAGCTTCTTCTTGCCAACCTCCTAATTATCGGTGTTTTAGCAGTGCTGGAGTACGTCATTATGCGTGGTCGCACAGCCACACGCCTTGTCTGCTACGAGCGTATCGAGCTCATCCGCCCTGAGCGTCGCGAGGAGCTGATAGCCGACCTCGAGAACCGCCTCGGACACAAGGTCAACCGCGTGGATATTGGCAATGTTGACTTCTTGCGTGACGTGGCATTCATCAAGGTGCACTACACCCCTGGTCGCGAGGAGGAGCCAATGACTGAGCCAACAATGAAGATCAACGAGAAAAACTCATTTAATGTCTAAACAACTATGATAAAGAGAGTTATATCAACCATAGCACTCCTCTTCACACTCTGCACCCTCTCTGCCCAGCAGACTATAGAGCCAGGTGTTCGCCCCACTACCAACGACTTCCGTGGTCGTGTGGAGGGTGCCTTTGAGTGGGAGTTTGCCAAAAATCTAAGCCTTGAGGCTGGTGTGCAGCTACGTCTCAACAACGATTTTTCAACTGTCGACCGCATCCAGACAAGCGTGGGTCTCAACTACGAACCTATAAAATTCTTCAACTTCGGTGCTGACTACATCCTCATTAATGGTTACGACACCAAGGGCTGGGATCGTCCTCGCCACCGAGTAAATGTCAACGCCGAGGGTGTTGTCAAGGCTGGTCGCTTCGAGTTCTCACTTCGCGAGAGGGTACAGACAACATTCCGCACCGACTCGGTAAACCGCTATGAGAAGATGAATCCTGAGATTATGCTTCGCTCGAAGCTTACAGTGTCGTATAGCATTCGCCACACACGCTGGACACCATACCTTATGTTCGAGCTCAACAACACGCTCAACGCACCAAAGGTCGTAAGTAACTTCAAGACTGAGCCTTACTCTTTCGACAACTACATATCACGCTACCGTGTCGGCGTAGGAGCTAAGTTCAAGGTATCGAAGAAGCACCGTCTCGACTTCTACTACTACTTAGACTACAACCGAAGCTATGATATTGGTTATAAGGCAAATAAAGGATCTCTCAAGGAGTATTTTCAGGAGAACGAATATCGCCACATCTTCGGCATATCATACAAATTCAAACTATAGCGATGCGTCGATTTATCCTTGCCATAACACTCCTTTTAGGCACTATATCGGTTAGTGCCCGAGGACCTCTGTATGTTGTTAATGGCACCATTGTAGAGAGCATCGACCACATCGCACAAGAGGATATCGAGCGTATCGACCACCTCCCCGCCGACGATGAGACCATCGCAAAGTGGGGTCTCGAAGCAGCAGAGGGCGTAATCCTCGTAACTCTTCGCTACGACACCCCTGCACACTTCTCGCACGAGAGTATCTGTAACTTTACAACATACCTCGCAAAGGTTGTGCGTTGGAGTGATAAGAACGATCCTGAGCGTGTCTCGCTACGCATCACTGTCGATAGCGATGGGCGTGCCTCAATAAGCAAGGTGCTACAGGCCACCTCACGCCAATTTCTAAAGCGTGTGGAGACAGCCATCAAAAATGCACCACTGTGGACTCCCGCTATGCGTGCTGGCGTAGCTGTGGAGAGCACCCACCTTATCAACCTTCTCCTCCCCGAGGGCGAGAGTCTTCCCGTGGAGCGAGGAGTAATACTTCTTTAAACAGCTATGTACGAGTCACCTAACATAGAAACTTCTCAGAACGAGAGCCTCACGCTTCTCGACTTGCAGCGTATGGTGCGAGCGACTCTTGAGAGCCGCTTCGAGGAGCCTATGTGGCTGCGTGCCGAGATCTCAGAACTCAAGGTCAATCGCTCGGGCCACTGCTATTTAAACCTTGTGGAGAAGGGCGTGGGTAGCGGAGCACCGTGTGCTGAGGCTCGTGCTGTGATCTGGCGTTCTGCCTACGCAGCAATCTCCTCAAAGTTTGAGAGTGCTACCGGAGCTCCGCTCACATCGGGCATCGCTGTTCTTGTGCGTGTCTTGGTCACCTACCACGAGGTCTACGGCTTCTCACTGCAGATTGTCGACCTCGATGCTGGGTATACGCTCGGCGAGGTAGAGCGTCGCCGTCGTGAGACCATTGAGCTGTTGAAGAGTGATGGCGTGTGGGATATGAACCGAGAACTCGACAAGGCACGACCAACACTTCGCATAGCTATCATATCGAGTGCTACAGCGGCAGGTTTTCAAGACTTTAGAGAGGAGATAGCACGCTCCTACTACCGCTTCAACCTCACCCTCTTCGAGAGCCTTATGCAAGGCGATGCTGCCGAGCAAAGCATCGTAGATGCCCTCACGGCTATTGCCGAGCGTGAGGATGAGTTTGACGCCGTGGCCATCATCCGCGGTGGAGGCTCCACAAGCGACCTTGCCCTCTTCGACTCCTACATCATAGCTACCTACGTGGCACAGTTCCCTCTACCCATCTTCACGGGCATTGGCCACGACAAGGATGTAAGTGTCGTAGATATGGTTGCCCACACCTCGTGCAAGACGCCTACGGCTGTTGCAACAACGCTTGTTGAGATGGCAGACCAGGAGATGGCTACACTTGAGGATTATGCCCTTCGTCTGCGTGACAATGTCGTAGCACGCATCAACCAAGAGCGACTACGCCTTGAGCGTCAAGGCAACGACCTTATCCGCTCCTCAATACTCTTAGTAAGCGGCCTTCAGCACCGCCTCGACACCACAGAGGAGAGTATCGCCAACAACACGCGACGCATTATAGAGCGAGAGAGACAGCGTCTCGACACCACAAGCGAGATTATCGATAGCCACAACCCCGAGAGTATTCTTCGCCGCGGCTTTGCAATAGTAAGAGATGGCGAGGGTCGAGCCATCAAGATAGGCAATATTGCCATCGGGGAGAGCGTTAATATAGAACTAATCGACGGAGGCATAACTGCCGAGGTACGAGATAAAAAAACAAAGAGAAAGAGATGTCAGCAAAGAGAGTAACATACGCTGAGGCTATGGCCGAGGTTGAGCAGATTCTTCAACGCCTACGTTCGGGCGAGATTAGCGTCGACGAGTTGTCGAGCGACGTGGCTCGTGCCACACGCCTTATCGCCGAGTGCAGAAAGATTCTCAGCCGCACAGAGGCTGAGGTTGAGCGACTTATAAACCCTGAGAGCGAGGATGAAACATCTAATTCGTCTAATTCTTAACCTCTTTCCCCGCAAGTTTCTGCAACGCATTGCCTCGTGGGCAGTGCCTGTCGCAGGACTTCTCTACGTGGGACGTGGTCGCGAGTGCCCTATGTGTGGCTCTCGCTATCGCCGCTTTATGCCCTACGGCTACGTCACCTCACGCGAAGATGCTCTCTGTCCCCGCTGCTTGTCGTTGGAGCGTCACCGTATGATTTGGCTATGGTTGGAACGCCACACCGACCTCTTCGAGAGGCGTCCACGACTGCTACACATAGCCCCCGAGGAGTCGCTTATGCGTCACTTCCGTAAGCTATACCACTCTACCAACGACTACATTACCGCCGACCTCGAGTCGCCACTTGCTGATGAGCACTTCGACGTTGAGAGCATACCTATGGAAGGTTCATCGTTCGATGTCATCATCTGCAACCATCTTCTCGAACACGTCGAGAACGACCGCAAGGCTCTCAGCGAGCTCTACCGCATACTACGCCCTGGAGGGTGGGGCATACTCCTTGTCCCAGAGGATCGTAGCCGCGAGACAACCTTCGAGGACAACACCATCACCGACCCTAAGGAGCGTACTCGCCTCTTTGGCCAGTATGACCACCGTCGAGTATATGGTCGTGACTACGACGACCGTCTTCGCGAGGCAGGCTTTGAGGTGGAACGCATCGACTTTTCGGCACAGCTCACCGAGTGGGAATGCCGCCTCTACGCCCCCGGACAGGACGACTTAGTTGTTGTCCGCAAGAGTGTAGATGATAATAGTATAACCTAACAACCCAGCAAAATGGACAACGTACTACAACGATACAACACTCTGCGTGAGGTGGTTGCAAACCACTTCTCAGCACGCACGCAGCAGATGGTCGACCACGCACTCGCCTTTGCTGCCGAGCACCTCGGGTCGGAGCATCGCTACGACTCAACGCCACTCCTTGACCACGGCGTTGGTGTTGCCCGCATCGTTATCGAGGAGATTGGCTTAGGACGTAACTCCACTATTGCCGCCATCGTACACGATGTGGTGCGTATCGCTATGCAGCACCGCGACGCAGCCCTCGACCAGATCATCGACACAATACGCAAGGAGTATGGCGAGGAGGTCCTCGGCATCACTATCGCGTTGTGCAAAATATCGGACATCAAACTCAAAGCATCTAAGGAGCAGGCATCGGACTTTCGCGATATGATTGTCTCCTACTCCGAGGACCCACGCGTGATTCTCATCAAGCTCGCCGACCGCCTCGAGGTGATGCGTCGCCTCGACATCTTCCCTGAGAAGAAGCGTCGCACAAAGAGCTGGGAGAGTCTCAATCTCTACGCACAAATAGCCCACAAGCTCGGCCTCTACAGCATCAAGAGCGAGCTTGAAGACCTATCGCTCAAACACCTTGAGACTGAGGCATACAACCATATTGTCCACGAACTCAAGGAGAGCGAGTCGGAGCGTATGGCCTTCATCGAGAAGTTCTTGGAGCCTGTACGCCAGTTGCTCGATCGCGACGGCATACACTACCACATTAAGAGTCGCACGAAGTCTATATTCTCCATCTTCCAGAAGATGCGTAAGCAGAAGGTCGACTTCAAGGGTGTCTACGACATCTTCGCCCTAAGAATCATCATCGACTGCCCTGTAGAGAGGGAGAAGGCTCAGTGCTGGACCGTCTATTCACACGTTGCGAGCCTCTATATGCCCAACCCAGAGCGTATGCGTGACTGGATATCTATCCCCAAGAGCAATGGCTACGAGTCGTTGCACACCACCGTTCTTGGCGAGGGTGGCCGCTGGGTAGAGGTGCAGATTCGCACCGAGCGTATGGACGAGATTGCCGAACGAGGTATCGCAGCTCACTGGCGATATAAGGGAGTCAAGCAGGGTGGAATGGGTGCTGAGGAGTGGCTCGGACGTCTACGCGAGCTGCTCGAGGATACCACCTCCGAGTCTATCGCCCACCGCTTCGAGGCTAAGCCATCGTCGGGCGAGATATTTGTCTTTACCCCCTCGGGCGACATCCGCAAGCTCGCCGAGGGTGCTACAGTGCTCGACTTTGCCTTTGATATACACACCTCTATAGGCTCTGCCTGCGTGGGAGGTAAGGTAGGAGGTCGCGTGGTGCCTATCAAGGAGCAGCTACGTAATGGAGACATCTGCGAGGTGCTCACACGCAAGGACCAGACACCTAAGGCCGACTGGCTCAATATATGTGTCACGTCGAAGGCTCGCTCACGCATCCGTGCCTTTCTACGCGAAGAGCGACAGAAGCACGCACGCCTAGGACGTGAGGAGCTTGAGCGACGACTCAAGAATTGGAAGATCGACATCGCCATCGACGAGGCCGTAGCCTACCTCTCAAAGCACTTCAAGGTGCGTCGCGGCATCGAGCTCTATATGCTCATCGCCGACCAGAAGATCGACCTTCTCGGCATTAAGGATGTGTTGCAACGCTGGCTTTCGGGCGAGGCCGATGAGGAGCGTCGTCAGGCAGCTGCCGAGGTGGAGCAGCGTAAGGCACGCCTTCGTGAGGAGCGTGGCGAGATTTCACCACAACGCTCGAACGATGCCCTTGTCATCGACGAGAAGATCAACAACATAGAGTACAAGTTTGGTCGCTGCTGCAACCCTATCAAGGGCGACAGCGTCTTCGGCTTTATAACCATCAACGCAGGTATCACCATCCACCGCAATGACTGCCCGAATGCTCGTCGTATGCGTGAACGCTACCCCTATCGCGTTATGGAGGCACGCTGGAGAGAGGATGCTCAGGGAGCCTTTAGAGTCACTATCGGCATCTCTGCTGCCGACATCCCTGGCCTTGCAACAACCATAATGGATGTAGCAAGTAAAGAGCTGAAGCTATCAGTAAGAGGCATCAACTATATGCCTAAGGGCGATGGCTCAGCTACAGCACAGCTCGTTGTGGAGGTTACGGGAGCCAACATTGTCGATATGTTGCTTCACTCACTACGCCGCATTAAGGGCGTTAAGAATGCCTACAGAATTAATTGATACTTAACCCATACAGCTATGATTTTCGAAAATATCAGTTGCCCCTGGGGCGACAATCTCAAGAGCTGTGCCATCACCGTTGCCGACCTTGATGGCGTAGTGCTCTACCAGAACAAACGCTCTGTGGAGGTGAATGGCGATGTGCGTGGCAAGTCGATGATACCTTGCCACTCTGCCCGCTCACGCGAGATTATCAACCGCCTTATCACCAATGCTGAGACCAACGCCTACACCATCGAGAAGCGTGGTCTGCGTAAGCTCATCTATCAGGCTCCTTGGTTCGAGTCTGGCGAGGTGGCAGGCCTCGTGGAGTTCTCGTTGGAGATTCCCGAGAATATGCCTCACTACGTTAGAGAGTAGTCGGCATAGTAACACACAAGAGGGGTTGTCCTGCGATATTGCGGACAACCCCTCTCTATCTTAGAAGGTCTATAGCCTACTCCTCAGTCTGCTCGTCAGCCTCTGTTGGGAGCTTGAACTCTGTGAAGCCAGCCTCAACAAGGATGTTATACCACGCGAAGCACTTCTTCATATCAGAGACGTGCACACGCTCACGATCGTACTCTGGCAACACCTTAGCGAACTCCTCCTTAATCTTCTCTGGCGACTCCTTGTGAGAGATAGCCTGCTTACCCTCGGTGTAGTTCCAGATGTTGGTAAATACATCTGCCAAGGCGATATCCTCACCCTCAGTGAACATAGAGATCTCAGTAAGAGCACTTACTCGCGATGTGGCAGCAGCGTTCATACGCTTGCCATCGATGAGCGACTCTACGATAACACCACGCATCGACTGAGCCACAAACTTATACAAACCTGGCTGGCCAGCGATAGCCAAAATATCCTTCAATTCCATAGTTTTGAGTATCTATTAAATTTTCTTTAGTTGATGTCTTAAACGATTAACGATGCAAAGTTAATTATTTTTCGTTAATTTGCTATCTTCCGAGAGGTAAAGTTATGGCCCATCAGCCAGCAACCTCACTGCCACGACTCCATCTTGGCTACCTTTTAGGTATCGACTCGGCCTTCACCTTGAAGAAGTTCATCGACGAGCCAGCATCGAGGATTCTGTAGTCGTAGATGTTACCCCATCCTGCAGGGCGATCCTTAATCTCGCAATCCTCCTCAGTGTCGTTGACCACATAGTCACGAATCATCGCGTGCCAACCAGTGATGCGGTTGATGGAGTGCTGGTAGTAGAAGAGGTCATTAGCCGGATCGATAAGCTCATTTAGAGCCTCTACATATATGTTGTAGTAGTCCTCATACTTGAGGAGCTTTCCAATGAGCGGAGACTCATCTGTATTACCCCAATTGAGCGGATCGTGACGACCAGAGTCACTCTGCACACCACAATTTAGCGACGTACCGAGGGTATTGTCATAGTCGAACGGTATGAAGAAGAATTTGTAGTTGTTCTTATCCGACGAGTTGAAGTAGATGTAGTAGTTATTCTTGTTGTTCCAATAGTCGTCCCACATACCTACAACGACATTTACCGCGTATGTTCTCAGCAGCAGACGCACATCGCATACCGAGGCGATCCAGTCGTGGAAATCCTGTCCCGTACGCTGCGTCACATTCTTAGTAAACTCAATGAGCTGAGCCTTTGCTGCACTGAAATTCTCGGTGTTGCTCTTAAGCTCGTAGGTGTGGTTTGCTCCCGAGTCGTCATCGAAGCAGATATCTGCGTGTCCGATATTGTTGTAGTTGAGGTCAGCACCCCAGCGACACTTCCACAGGTTGTGCTTGTGGTCGCCAAAGAGTTCCTTACGTTTCTTCACAAACTTATCGTCGATAGCCTCAATCTGCTCATATATGCCGTAGTAGGCAGGCTCCGAGTCGCCCTCCACGTGAATCCACAAGCGACAGTATGAGCTGTACGGTGCTGTCCAGATGCCAAAGCGGCGGAAGAGGTCGTAGCAGTACAACTCACGACAGTAGGCACGATCATCCTTGTGCCACTTGAGGTGGAGCTTACGCACATTATGTAGCTCGTGAGCATCATCCTTCTGATACTTACGCAGGTTGATCATAAAGTGACAGTGGTGCCAGTCGGTGTTGTCTGTTATATGCATCTCGCCACCATTACCCTCGGGACGTCGTCGCGAGGTGTTACCACGAAGACGCAGACCAGCATCCACAAAGTTGTGAGTCTCGCCCTTAGATTTGTACTCCACGTCGCAGTGAACGTATGTATTGGTGTTGTTATCCTTGTCGTAGGCCTTGAGGAGGTCGTTCCACTCATTCTGGCTAATCTCGATATGAATCTCTGGGAGGTTGTTCATATCGAATACCCAGTCGAGCTCACCTACTGCCCACGAGGTGTTAGGATAGTCGCCATTACCCGTCTCGCCACCATTGTCCGAGCCCTGGTTATCATCATCCCCACCCTCATCCTCTTTCTTATCGTCGGAATCGCCGTCGTCAGAATCTTTGTCATCATCCGTATCGGTATTGCCGCTATTTGGCCAATCGGGGAATATCACGCCCTGGTCCTCGGTACACGCCACAAGGCATAGTACACAGAGCAAAAGGGTAAATATGTAGCTTGCTACTCTCTTCATAATGAGTCAATTTCGTGCAAAGGTAGGAAAATTATCGACAATAGACAACCTACGCCTTAATATCGTAGCTCGATGGTGCCTGATAGACCTTAAGGTCGAAGTATGGGGCGAGGGCTACGACATAGGAGATAATCTCGGCCTGGAGAGTCTCGTAAGCCACCCATCCAACATTTGCCGAGAAGCAGTATAGCTCGATAGGCAATCCCCACTGCGTAGGCTGCAACTGACGCACCAAGATAAGCATCTTACCATTCACACGAGGGTGACGTGCAAGGAATCTATTGAGCGAGCGTGTGAAGAGGTCGAGGTTGGTAACCATAGTACCCTCATCCGACTTCGTCTTGATATCCTCGAGTGCCACTCGTGCCGCCTCGTTGCTATTGATACGCTCCAGGAGGGCGACATCGGCAAACTTAACGCTTGTCATATCGATGTTTATCGAACGTTTAATGCGTCGACCTCCAGACTCGAACATAGCTTGCCAGTTGTCGAATGGCTCGCTGATGAGCAGATATGGAGGTATTGTCTGCAGTGTATTGTCCCAGCCACGAATCTTCACCGTGGTGAGTGCCACCTCCTCGACAATACCATCGACATTGTGGCTCGGCATAGAGATCCAATCACCCACCTTGAGCATCTTGTTGACCGAGAGCTGAATTCCCGCCACAAGACCCAAGATGCTATTCTGGAATATCAACATCAGCACCGCAGCCGAGGCACCAAGACCTGTGAGCAGCATCACTGGCGACTTGTCGATAAGTATCGCAACAACGAGTATTGCCGCCACGCAGAGCACAATCACCTGACCCGTCTGCATAAGACCCTTGATGGGTCGTCCGTGGAGCGACGGTCTGTTATCGGCAATCTCGAATGCCATCTTGAGTATGGCGTTGAAGAAACGCACGAAGGAGACGACGATGTATATCTCCACCACACGGCTTATAATTGTTGCCACCGCACTGCCTGCATCGGACTTTGCGAAGGCCAGAGGCAGGAGGGCATATATCGTTAGTGGCACCACAATACTACACATACGCACCAATACGTTGTGATCGAAGAGAAGGTCGTCCCACGAAGCCTTTGTGCGTCGCACGATGTTACGCACAATACGCAGCACCACTCTTCGTAGCACCACATCGACCAATAAGGCAAATATGACGATGAGTAGCAGCAATACCCACTCGTCGATAATGTCGGCCAGCGACTGGCTACAACCCCACTCTCTGAGATAGCCATTCACCCACTCCAACACTCGACTACTTGCGTGCTCCACCACCTCTGCATCTGCTGCGTGCTCCACCACCTCGCTCTTTGTTGACTCTATCATTGTCGTAATATTTTAGTTAAAGGCAATATTCGGTTGCAAGTTAACAAAAATTGTGGAATTCGCCTCACGAGAAAACAAAATTTCCCAAAACCGAACGAGAGACAGATGTGAATACAATTAGGAACAAGAGGGAAGTTTGTGGCTAGAAGGGGTTAGGCTTAGGCTCGGTAAAGAAATTGGCTCGGATTTATACACCTTCGGGATGTAAATTTATTGTTAGAAGGCTGCAGATACAACGCTCAACGAAAATACCGTCGATGGGTAGTACTTTGCGTACGTCCCATTGACGGTATTTTTGTTAGCGGCAGTAGATGTCTGCCTTATCACAATAAATTTTAGCAGTTCATTGCACCACAACAGTGAATAGTCTGACCGCTAACGTATGATGAAAGGTCAGAAGCAAGGAATAATGCAACGTTTGCAACATCCTCTGGAGTACCGCCACGACGCATAGGAATCTGCTGTGCCCACTGATCCTTGATCTCCTGTGAGAGCTGGTTTGTCATCTCGGTGATGATGAAGCCTGGAGCGATGCAGTTAGCACGGATGCCACGAGGACCCATCTCCTTAGCGATAGACTTAGCAAGACCAATCATACCAGCCTTAGATGCTGAGTAGTT
>JAFYSI010000022.1 GCA_017559425.1 Alistipes sp. | reverse complement strand
TTATTCAAGCGTAATTATTCGATTGCAGTTATCCAACGTACTCTGGCGGTGAGCAATAAGAACTATTGTAAGATTCTCGTTGCTACGCTTTAAGGCCAAGAGCGACTCATTGATACTCTCCTCAGCGACACTATCAAGCGAAGATGTTGCCTCATCAAAGAGGAGGATATCGCACCCCTTATATAGTGCTCGTGCTATACCTATACGCTGACGTTGGCCACCCGAAAGACGCGAGCCGGCCTCACCAATTCGGGTGTCGAGACCATTGGGTAACGACTCTATAAACGAGTGTAGATTAGCCAATCGAACAGCTTCATTTACAAGATCATAGTCAATTTTATCTTTCGCCACTCCAAGAGCTATATTCTCGGCTATTGTACTATCAGCAATAAAGAGACTTTGCGACACATAGCCGATACTATTTTGCCACTTGCGAATGTGCCGTGCAGTGAGCTCCTCGCCATCGATGCGTATCACTCCCGAGGTAGGACGATAGAGTCCAAGAAGGAGGTTGAATAGGGTAGTCTTACCAACACCCGAAGCACCGCAAATGCCAATATGCTCGCCGCGTGCAATAGTAAATGAGAGCGTATCAATTGTTGGACGATCAGCATCTTCAAACTTAAAGCTGACACCGTCAAACTCAATACTATTTTGCAATCTCATTCCCTCGCAAGACTCCTCAGCAACGACTCTCTCCTCACCAACATTTGCATCGAGCAAAATATCAATTGTGTAGCGATTATACTTTATAAGACTCCACTGCGACAAGATATTGCGAACAGATGGTATAAGTCTAATTGCTACCACCGCAAAGATACCAAACATCAACGCCATATCTTCGCCATTATCGAGACTAAGCAGCACAACGAGAATCATACCGACCACAACACCAATCTCGACAAGTATCTGCGGAAGTTGTGAGAGTGTAGCGTGACGTTTTCTAAGATCAGAAACCTTATCGACATCATCATTAAACACACTGAACATCAACTCTTTTGCCCCTCCTATCTCAATATCTGCATAGCCACGAAAAGTCTCGCTTACCACACGACTCTTATGACGTTGGACATCATTTTCTCTCACACCGATATCGTGAAGCCTACGACGTACGGCAAGCCAAAAAATCGACATCACGGGCAAGAATACGACAAGTGTCAGGAGTGCTGCTATAGGTGCATAGATAGCAAGAGCAATAAAGACCATAACGAGCAGCAGAGCCTCCCCTAAAATTGCAGCAATGGGACGCAAAACACCTGTTGCAAACATCAGTCCCGCCACATTGATATTGCGTGCAATGTGCGATGAGTTATGTTGCTTGATATAGCCCAAGCCTCGCTCATAGTAGCTAAGGAAGAGCTTTTGCGACACCTGCTTATAAAACGAAAAGATAAAGTTTTGCTCATAGCTATGTAACAGCATAACAATAAGGCTCTTAACCACAATCACAACAAGAACTATACCGCATACCGCCAACACCATCTCGCTATGATCATCAACAGCAAATAACTCCGAGAACCTATCAAGCACACGAGACCCTCCCTCAGGCTTTAGTGTGAGCATCAGGATGGGCACAAACATAGCCACGCCCACAAAGTTCAGTATGGCACGCAAAAAGACAGTTGCAGCAACCCAGAGACCGCGACGACGATACGACTTAGGAATAATATCAAGTATCGACTTTAACATAAGGTGTCCAACAACCTAGCTATCAAACTTTAACCACTCGACCAAGTGAGATATACCATACATAACCCTCAATGGTATCGTAGAGCTCCATCTCACCCAACAGCCTCATATACTCCTCCACCTGATGACAATATCTTGGACTCTCATTCTCGCCAAACTTAAAGTCTACGACAACAGCTCGTCCCTGCTTGATCATAACCCTATCGGGGCGACGCGTATTCCCGCCAACAATAATCTCAGACTCACTCTTGACATCATCCCAATCGAGGGTAAACCACTCTCGCACTCGCTCATCACCCATCGCCCTCTCTATGGCACAGAGGAGTCGTTGTGCCTCGTCGAGAGAGATCAACGACTGTGCAACCATCTGCTCAACACGACCATTTATCTCGTCGATTGTCGACGCTTGCTCAAAGATTTTATGCAGATGCTGACCCATACGACGAAGATCACCTGCGAGGCTAACACCCTCATCAGTCAAGCGATGATTAGGAAAGCGGACACTAATTTCTGGGGTATGTGTAGTATAGCTATCGAGTATTATATTTCCCTCGGCAGCACACTTTCCCTCTCCGCCGTGCTCAAGCTTCGAGCCATAGCGATAGACAATACGCTCAACACCCTCAGCACCATTATAGCTCTCCGAATCGACCACAACCTCGCGAACAGCCTTCGCAAGAAGTGGTACTATATTGTTAATTTCATCGCCCGTTTTGCCCTTAGTATTCAAACGAGTAGGCACAAGCATATAAAGTTCTTTTGATGCTCTCGTCATAGCCACATACAACAGATTGACAGCATCAACGTGGCTCATAACAAGCTCTTTGTAGTAGTCGGCCGTAAACTGAGAATTCTGCATTGCCGAGCCGTAGGTCACAGGGAACTCACCGATTGATGCAACATCGCCACCCGGAGCCTTCGACCAGATAACAGGCTGCAACGAAGCCTTAGGCGTAGTATCCCACTTGCAATATGGTATAATAACCACATCACGCTCCAAGCCCTTAGCCTTATGAACTGTCGAGATCTCTATCGTATTCTCCGTCATATCGACACTAAGCGTATCGTTTTTGCCACGCTCATCCCACCACTTCAAATAGCGTTCGATGTCGGCAATACGAGAGGTTGAGAATGAGTAGATGCCCTCGTGCATAGCTTGAAGATAGGCAATTCTATCCTTACGCTCCGAGAGATTATACTCCATAACAATCTGCTCAAAGGCCTCCATTGGCGAGAGGTGTGCAATACGCTTGATGAAAGCCCTCTCCTTGTCAGTAAAGATATGGTCGTAACGATTCTTAAGAAATCGATTGTAGATACCTCGCTGAATAGCGTCATCTATATTTATCGTGAGCCTAAACACCGCTATCACGAAGTCGGCAACGTCGCAGTTTTCGACGGTAAGAGCATCTGCCGTATGGACATTGAAACCCACCTCTCCTCGCGACGTGAAACGCCTCTCTTTATATTCAAACAGCAGGTCAGCAACCTTGCGACTGTCGGTAGCTGTACGCACCAATATCAAGATGTCGCTATAGTGATAACCACGACTGATAGCATCCTCGATAATCTCAATAAATGGCGAATCTATGAGCGTTGTGTCGTAGAGCGTTAACTCTGCATAGCCCTCATCTTCACTTTTACGACCTACGCTCTGCTCGTGATCGGTGTAGGCATCCTTCATTATACCATAAAGCGACGAATGAAGTGACTCCATTATATCTTTATTACTCAAAGCCTTATCAAGCTTTGCATTAAGATACTCGTTATCAATCTTCACAACACTCGATATCATCTTATTATTGAAGTCGATAACCCTCTCCAAGCTACGATAGTTGTTCTTGAGTGGTACAAGCTCAACATTTTTAGGGCCTAAATTGCGTTTTGCCACCTCCTGAAGCAGTCGCCAATAGCCACCGCGCCAACGGTAGATAGACTGCTTCACATCGCCCACGATGAGCACTGAACATCTGTCGCTTGCCGACATTGCATTCTGCAGCAGCGGAAGCATATTTTCCCACTCACGCACCGAGGTATCTTGAAACTCATCGATCATAAATCGCTCGTAGCGATTACCCACCTTCTCGTAGATGAATGGGGCATTGCCGTCGTCAATAAATGTTGCGAGGATATGTTTAGTCTCACCAAGAATCATAATATTCTCCTGCTCGCAGATATCGTGCACCTGATTATAGAGGTCTGCAAGAAGAGCAAAACTGCGATAGTTATCGCGAAGCAACGATGCTGTATTGACTAACCTCACGGTCTTTGGCAGCTCCTGGCATATCGACGCGAGCAGAGGCTGCAGTAGAGCTGCAGCTGAACGCACGTTGGCATCTGCATCCTTGCCGTACCACTCGCTTATATTATCGAGTGCCTTGAGCATTGTAGGTGTAGGAGCAGAGAGATCACCCTCGGCATACTTCACGAATCTAAAGACAAAGCTGCGAGACTGACCCTTGAACATCTCGGGCGTCACACCGTGTCGCGTCATAACAGCAATAGCCTCGTTGCCGAGCCTACACATCTCTGCCTTCGCCACCTCTGCACTAGCAACGGCACGCGACACTATCTTACCAAGCTCCTCTTTAGATTGCTGCATCTTCATACGCTCCTGGCTTCCCTCCTTGAAGATCTCACGACCCAACGAACGAAGATCACCACGCATATCCCAGCGATTGCCATCATTAAGTCGCTCTTCGGCAAACTCAAGCATCCAACGTTTTAACTCCTCGTTGTCAGCAATCTTCTCTACAAGGTTATCGGCACCTCTAACCAACAATTGCGATGGATCGAGCTCGATATTATAGTTTAGGTCTATACCCAACTCCTTGATAAAAGCACGAATGATTCGCTGAAAAAACTTATCAATTGTCAGCACGCTGAAACGAGAATAGTCGTGAAGGATGAGTGTGCGGGCACGCATAGCTTGGCTGCGCACCATTGCTTCGCTCATATCGAGTTCACGACACAAGTCATTCATATATTGACTCTTAGCCCCCGAAGCGAGAATATGTATCTCGCGAAGAATTCGCGACTTCATCTCCTCGGTAGCCTTATTTGTAAACGTCACAGCGAGTATCGAACGATACATCTCTGGCTGCTCGACAACATCCATAACATACTTATATGCAAGCTGATATGTCTTACCTGATCCAGCACTTGCACTCAATATCTTCGCTCGTTTCATCTTCGACAAATCTTTTTAAAGTCACAATATGTACAGGCATTCACATCCTCCACCTGCCTAAATGGGATACTAAAGTCAAACAGTTCCTCAAGAGCACCTTTCAGTGCACTCTCAAACTCTTGAGCATAGTCACTATAACGCTCCACATACTCTCCATTTGCCTTATTCAGGATCTTTGGCGAGTAGTCATCACTGAGCATCTTTGCCGCAAAGTAGAGCGTAGGCATCGTCTCCTTACCCTCAGTGCGACGCAGCATCATAGAGTATAGCAGCGTCTGGAAGATATTAGATATTCTATCCTCGGCATCTCCTTTAAAGAGTGCATCAATGCCATTAAACTCAAGATGGGGTGTATTACCACTCTTATAATCAATAACTTGAATAGTGCCATTGGGCAACATATCGATACGATCTGCAACACCCTTAAGATTAACGTGACGATCAGCCGATATTGGATAGGCACAGCTAACCTCCTTCTCAAGACCTACAATCGTAAAACCACTGCTCTGAGCGTCATAACGCAATATGCCTCTCATTATGTACTTGATAATAATATCTCTTACAAGTATCGTATCGCCAGAGAAGGCACTCTTTTTCGTATGCAGTAGCTCCTCTATGGTCTTATCGACCGCCTCCTCCACAATAGCACGCTTAGCCAACTTTCCGACCTCTGCCATAGGATTGCTCTTGTTCTCTAACTGCGTGTAGAGGCTCTGCATAGTAAGGTGAAGTATATTACCAAAGGTAAGAGCATCGATCGTATCGCTAATCTCATCCTGAGGTTTTAGCTTAGCCACCGAATGAAGATAGAACTTAAACGGGCACTCGATATACCTAAACAGTGCTGTTGGCGAGAGCGAATATTTTCCATCAGAACGCAAATATCGACCGAGAATCTCCTGCTCATACTCGCCCTTTGCAACAGTTATAGGCTCAACACTCTCAACACCGAGGTCGACACCTACCGAGAGTCTCTTAATGGCATAAGGTGACTCATACTCAAGTTGATAGATGTAGCGGCTACACTCACCAGTACTCTTGTCGTCGGCACGCGAGCAGTAGAGCATCGAGACTCTCTTTGCACGTTGAATCAGACGATAGAAGTAGTAGGCGTACATCGCCTCGTGCTGTTCAGGGGTAGGTAATCCATAGGCAGCACGAAGGTTGTAGGGTATGAATGACGACTGACCAGTCTTGTCGCCCGGAAAGTTTGTATCTGTCATCGAGAGGATAATAACATTCTCAAAGTCGATGTTTCGTGTCTCGAGAATACCCATAATCTGCACACCCTCCAACGGTTCACCCTCATATGGGATTGTCACAGTCTGCAGATGTCGACGAAGAACCGACACGAAGACCTCTGTGGAGAGCGAGATATCACATCGCTCAATAGAGAGCTTGACCTTCATTATCTCGTCGTAGGCCACATCGAGGTACTCTGCCTGCATAGCATCTATCAGCGATAGTCGTGATGATAGTCGTGATAGAACATCGAGTATATAGTTAGATACAGACTGCCAATTGTCTTGTTTTATGAATATTATACCGAGCAAATCATAGTCGAACATAGCTCCGTCGATAGAGACCAATCGCTCAGCGACAATTTCAGAGTAGTGCTTTTGGGCCACCTCGCCAAGCACATCAACAACATATGGATGCGAGAGTATTCCAAGCACATCGACGTGGTAAAAGAGCGAACGACCATCACGATTTCTACTGTGTACCTGAAGCTCCAAAAGTCGCTCTACAAAGGAGTAAACGAGGGTAATTTTGAGTGGATAACCCATCGTAATGTTCACCTTACCGACACAATCGGGCAATGAATGAAGCATCGGAATAAGCATATTCTCGTCCGTTAACACAATAGCAGTACGCTTATCGAGCTTATCTGTTCCAAGTTCGCGGAGCAACTGTGCAGCATACTTACACTGCACCACATTCGACACGCAGGCAATAGAGCTTATCTGTTTCTCTGTATTATGAAAATTATTCGACGATATGGGCTCAGCAGATGGGAATGAACCGAGATTTTCACGCATAAACATTCCCGCCTCGTGCGACCTATTCGTTGTATAGTAATCGTCACAGTCCCAATAGAACTCTGCTCCAGCCTTGGTGTTTACAAGGTAGTCGAATAGTCGCTTCTCGGTGGTTGAAAGAGCATTAAAACCTGCTATCACAAAGCATTGTTTAGGAAGATTGACCTCCTCGTTGTTTGCAATTCGCTCGATTGCTCTGCGATAGATCATTCCAGTGTATGCAAAGCCGAGCGAAGCCAGACGCTCGCGATACTCAGAATATATCGCTGGAAGGCTACGCCAAATCTTCAAGAATCGCTGCTTCTGCTCACTCAATGAGTCGTTGTCGCCAATGCTTTTCCAGAACGATATAATACGAAGCTGTGCAGGGGTGAGATAGGAGACGTCAGCTTCCAACTCCTTAATATCTCCGATATTACGCAGCAGTTGCTGGGCATCGACCATATACTTATCGATCATATCGAAATCGGCAATGAGCATATCACCCCAGAAGTAGAACTTGTCAAACTCCTCCTTAGGATGGTGTCGCTTGTAGACTTTGTAAAGCTCCGAAATTAGACGTATACGCTCACCACGCACCAACCCCGATGCACCCTCCATCAGTGAGTCGATAGTTGTCCACTTTGGCTGCCACGTTGGCTTATGGACAAGACCTGAGAGAGCATTGTTAAAAAAGGCACGAGCACGGAGCGATGGAAAGAGCATAATAAGAGAAGAGAGATCACCCGAATGACGTTCGAGAAGTCTCTCAGCCAACTCTTGCTGAAAAGATTTGTTCATATGCACACAAATTATTTAAGTGGAGCTATGTCAACGCCAAAGAGTGTTTTCTCCGTTCTAACCAACTCAGGCGTAGTCTTGTAGAATATCTTTCCTCCAGTTGTACTCTTGGCCTCAAGACGTTGCCACGCATCGACACGCACCTCTGCATTGTGGTGCGACTGGACAATTGTCGACATTGTTGCAAGACCCGTAGCATTGTACTGAGCAGTTGCCACATCTGCAGTTTGATAGAGTGCATCACCCTTCAGTTCAACGCAACTATTGCCGCTGATACTCACTTTAAGATCCTTAACATCTATTGTTGCGAGCAACGTAGCATCGTTCGAGATATCGATATCGAGCATAGTGTTGCTGATAACACCTTCAATAACTGTCAGAGCCCTCGAGATGGTGATATCGGTAAGAGTATTGAAATAGACCTGCACCTCTGTAACGCTAACACGCTTAGGGTCGTAACGTTCGCGAATCTTGAGCACTCGACTCTTCTCAACCTCTGCACTAAACTTCGAGGCCTCCTGACCCTTAGTATCGTAGACGATATAGGGAGCCTGATCTATAGGGATTTGGATAAGGGTGAGCTTGATAGGAGCATCGACATCGATTGCCGTGAAACTCGATGTCCACTGCTTCACAGGCTGACTAACGCCCTGTGTAGCTGTGCTGACGCTCTGCTGTGCCGAGAGCGAAACAATGCAAAGCATTGAGATAAGTATGAATAGTATGCGTCTCATATCCTCACATCTTAGAATTCCAACTGCTAAGATACATAAAAATCGTCAAACCTCAAAGTGATTGACGATTTTTAGATTGATATTCGCACAAAAACGCAACTTCTCATCACAACTTGATGACCGAATAGGCTGCTCCACTACGTCGTGCAGCTTCGATGCCCACCTCTGAGTCCTCAAAAATTATAGACTCTGCCGGCGTTACACCCTCGCGTCGCATCGCCTCGAGAAAGCAATCTGGATTGGGCTTTGGACGCTCCACATCATCGCCCGAGATGATGCCATCAATACCGTCTGCAATATTCAAGTAAGAGATTACATTGCGAAGGTTATCTATGTGACCTGTAGAGACTATCCATACCTTTGCACCCATATATCGCATCATCTGACACCATCCCCACAACGCCTCGTTGAGAACCACGCTATCGAAGTATTTGGGATAGAGCTCCACCTTGCGTCTACGGAGCCGACGAATCTCTTCAGGGTCGCTTATTCCCACCATCTGCATAAACTCAATGCAACGAACACCAAAGAAGCGTTTGAGATACTCCTGCTCGCTGAGCACTATACCCCTCTCGCCAAGAGTTTCGATGTAGGCACGAGCATTAGCCTTACGGGTATCGACGAGCGTACCATCGAAATCGAGCATTATTAACTTAATCTCTGCCATACTAATCGAACGACTGCATACTTGAGAGTGCAATACGAATTATTCGTTGGTAATCATCAGCCGAGAGCTCCATAAAGAAATAGTGCACAGGGTCGACACGAGTACCAAAGAGACTAACCTCATAGTGCAAGTGCGGAGCAAACGAGAGACCACTATTTCCCGAAAGTGCGATAATATCGCCACGCTTAACTCGTTGACCCTCCGATACACGAATATCGAGAAGGTGCGAGTAGGTAGTCTTATAACCATTGCCGTGGTCGATTGTCACCGCCTTGCCGTGAGTCGAATTCTTCTCCGAGAGGTTGTCCACTCTACCATCTGCCGTAGCAAAAACTGCGATTCCCTCTGGCACGAGATAATCGATGCCGTGGTGCTCAGTCATAGAACGATGGAACGGATTAATTAAAGGTTTTTTACCCGAGGCAAGGAGCGTTAGTCGACTGTTATTTATAGGCTGAATCGACGGGATACACTTTAGATCCATATAGTCACTCACAACAGCATCGCCAAACTTTTCGTACGACGTAACTAGGCGTGTTGTCTGTTGTTGAGCACTCTTCACCCTTGTATTCATAATTCGCTGAAGCTCGCCATTTGAGAGCTCCACAAGCGAAGCCTTAAGCTCCTGACGATTATTCTCCTCACTGGCATTGAGGTCGTAAGGATCGGCCTGGAAGAGCTTGCGAAATACATTCTTGTCTCGCTCAACAACATTATCCAACACCTCATTGAGCTCGCTGTAGCGAGACTCGAGATTCTCATACTCACGCCTCATATCGTCAACCGAGTGGCGGAGTCGATACTCAGCAGGCATATCGACGACAAGAGCAAAGACAATGTACCAGGCAATAATTAAAGCTGCCCAGGTCAACGCCTTATAGATAAACGGGAGTGTTCGACGGAAATATTGTCGTCTTACCACCTTAGCCCTATTTGATGAGATATTTGTCTTCATAGCTAAAAATTATTTAGACGACTTTTCAAGTTGCTCCATAATCTCCTTGTACGACTCTGCCGACATATCCTTATTAAAGAAGTGAATAGGATTGACAGTATTGTCGCGATAACGCACCTCGTAGTGGAGGTGAGGACCAGAAGACACACCCGTATTTCCCACCTCGCCGATTATCTGGCCGCGAGTAACCTTCTCGCCAGGCTTCACAAAACGTGCCGAAAGGTGGGCATAGCGAGTCTTATAACCAAAACCGTGGTCAATCTCGACCAACTCGCCATAACCATTACGCACTCCCGACTGGCTCACAGTGCCATTTCCTGTAGCGTAGACGGCTGTTCCGGTGGGGGCAGTAAGGTCGACACCCTCGTGCATACGCCAGATACCGAGAATAGGGTGATTACGCATACCATATAGACTACTAACCCTCTGAAGCTTAGTACGATCAATAGGCCAAATTGCAGGAACGATTGATGAGTATTCTTCCTTATTTTCAGCGAGTTTCTGAGTGGCATCAAGAGCCAACGACGAGTAGTAGATGCTACGCATCAGACGATCCATACGCTTCCACGCAACAACGGTTATCTCGCCATAGTACTCATCCTCAAGGAGATGCTCATACTTGCTATCGAGATAGTCGGAGTAGACAGCAGGAATATTCAATGTATCAACACCGAGGATTGGACGATAGACATACTGATCGCGATGTTTGATATCGGCAAGGGTTCTCTCGGCCGAGGCAACCTTACCCTGAAGAATCTCAAAACGTTGTTCAAGTCGCTTATTATCACGACGAATGCTCGACATCTTGGGGGTGTCGAGCGTAGCCGAAAAGAGTATGTTACTAAGAGCAGCGATAAGCATAGTAACAATGAGTTTGAACGCTATTCTGCCCCCTTTGGACCAGCTGCTCGGCTCAAACTTAAATCTGTTATTTTTACCACTACTCATATTTATATATAAAAATATTAAAAAAGTCCCTTTGACGAAACAAAGATAAGGAAAATTTGTTTAATTTTGCAACCGATTTAAAAATTGATATTAATAATCATAAAAATATGGATTCAAATAAGGTTAGACAAGCATTCTTAGATTTCTTTGCATCTAAGAGTCACGAGATTGTTCCATCGGCTCCAATGGTAGTTAAGAACGATCCTACTTTGATGTTTACAAATGCGGGTATGAACCAGTTCAAGGATATCTTCTTGGGCAATACTCCCCGCAAGTTCCCTCGTGTTGCAGATACTCAGAAGTGCCTTCGTGTATCGGGTAAGCACAACGACTTGGAGGAGGTAGGCCACGATACCTACCACCACACAATGTTCGAGATGCTCGGAAACTGGTCGTATGGTGACTATTTCAAGAAGGAGGCTATCGAGTGGGCGTGGGAGCTTCTCACTGAGGTTTATAAGCTCGACAAGAGCCGTATGTACGCCACTGTATTTGAGGGTAGCGAAGAGGATGGCGTAGCATTCGACCAGGAGGCTTACGACTACTGGAAGCAGTTCTTGCCAGAGGATCACATCATCCGCGGCAACAAGAAGGACAACTTCTGGGAGATGGGCGAGACAGGCCCTTGCGGTCCTTGTAGCGAGATTCACTTCGACTTGCGTGACGAGGAGGAGGTAGCTAAGATTCCTGGTCGCGAGATGGTTAATATGAGCCACCCACAGGTTATCGAGATTTGGAATCTTGTGTTTATGCAGTTCAACCGCAAGGCTAACGGTTCACTCGAGCCACTGCCAGCTAAGAACGTAGATACAGGTATGGGCTTTGAGCGTCTCTGTATGATTCTCCAGGGCAAGAAGTCTAACTACGATACTGACGTATTCCAGCCAACCATCGCTCGCATCGCAGCACTTTCAGGTAAGGAGTATGGCAAGGATGAGAAGTGCGACGTAGCTATGCGTGTTATTGCTGACCACTTGCGTGCAATCTCGTTCTCTATTGCCGATGGTCAGCTCCCTGCAAATGCTAAGGCTGGTTATGTTATCCGTCGTATCTTGCGTCGTGCAGTACGTTACGGCTACACATACCTCGGCTTCAACGAGCCATTCATCTGCAAGCTCGTAGATGGTCTTGTTAAGCAGATGGGCCACCAGTTCCCAGAGCTCGTAGCTCAGCAGACACTCATCGAGCGTGTTATCGAGGAGGAGGAGGCATCATTCCTCCGTACACTTGCAACAGGTATCAACTTGCTTGAGGGTGTTATTAAGAAGTCTACAAATGGTAAGATTTCTGGTAAGGATGCCTTCGTGTTGTACGATACTTACGGTTTCCCTATCGACCTCACTGAACTCATCGCTAAGGAGCAGGGCGTGGAGGTCGACATCGAGGAGTTCGAGAAGGAGCTCCAGGTGCAGAAGGAGCGTTCACGCAACGCTGCCCAGCAGGATATCGACGACTGGCAGGAGATTATGGCAATCTCTGAGAGTGAGTTCATTGGCTACGACAACCTCGAGGCAGATGTTCGCATCGCTCGCTACCGCCGCGTAAAGAGCAAGAACAATGTTACATATCAGCTCGTCTTCGATCACACACCATTCTATGGCAACTCTGGTGGTCAGATTGGCGATACAGGTTATATCGAGAGTGCTAACGAGAAGATTGAGATCATCGCTACTGAGAAGGAGAATGGTCTTATCATCCACATCGCTAAGCAGCTCCCTGAGAACCCTGAGGCTCAGTTCCGTGCAGTTGTTAATGCTGATGCTCGTCAGAAGGCAGCTAACAACCATACAGCAACCCACCTCGTTGACTACGCACTTCGTACCGTTCTCGGCACACACGTCGAGCAGAAGGGTTCTATGGTAGGTCCTATGGGCTTGCGTTTCGACTTCTCACACTTCCAGAAGGTTACTGCCGAGGAGATTCGCGAGGTTGAGCGTCTTGTAAACAAGCTCATCCGTACTAACTACCCACTTGTTGAGAACCGTGAGGCTACTATGGCTGAGGCTGAGGCAGCTGGTGCAATTATGCTCTTCGGCGAGAAGTATGGCGACAAGGTGCGTATCGTAAACTTCGGCCCATCGACTGAGCTTTGTGGCGGTACTCACACTGCTGCTACAGGTACTATTGGCTTGTTTAAGATTACCTCTGAGAGTGCCATCTCTGCAGGTGTTCGTCGTATCGAGGCTATCACCGGCGAGGCTGCCGAGAATATGGTCTACGAAACACAGAACATTCTTTCATCTATCGAGCAGATTGTTCACAACCCTAAGGTTGTTCAGGCTGTTGAGAAGATGGTTGAAAACAACGCAACACTTGGTCGCGAGATCGACGAGATGCGTAAGGAAAAAGTGGCTCAGATGGCCGATTCACTCGCTAAGAACACTCCGTTGCGTGGTGGCGTGACACTCATCACTCACACAGCTAAGCACCCAAGCGAGGTGATGAAGGATTTGGCATTTGCTTTGCGTCAGCGTATCACCGAGCGTCTTGTGATGGTGGTTGGCAACCTCTCTGACGGTAAGCCAACACTCAACATTATGCTCTCAGACGATATCGTAGCATTGGGCGTTGATGCAGGTGCTACGGTTCGCGAGGCTGCTAAGTTGATGAATGGTGGTGGCGGTGGTCAGAAGCACTACGCTACTGCTGGTGGTAAGAATCCTGATGGCTTGCAGGCTGCTGTCGACAAGGCTGTCGAGATGATTATGGAGAAGGTAAAGTAATTTCTTAATTAAGACGTAATAACAATATGAGCAATAAAGTGTTATTGATGATTTTGGATGGTTGGGGCAATGGTGACCACACTAAGTCTGATGTCATCTACTCAACAAACCCCGAGTACATCAACGCAATGACTGCGCAGTACCCCCATGCGGAGCTTAAGACCGACGGCGAGAACGTTGGTTTGCCCGAGGGTCAGATGGGTAACTCGGAGGTAGGTCACCTCAACATCGGTGC
>JAFYSI010000140.1 GCA_017559425.1 Alistipes sp. | reverse complement strand
GCCTTCTTATCGAGGGTAATGAGCAGGAGGCAGCAAAGTTTGGCGAGGTCATCGACTCCTACAATAAGGATCGTAAGAGCATCGACCGTAATGTTACGCAGGAGGCTCACGACTTTGTGGAGTCAAACCCTGAGCTCAAGGCAAAGAAGAGTACCGTTATCTACAACCCTCGCTGGATGAAGGGTATTGTAGGTATCGTCGCCTCGCGACTTATCGAGACCTACTATCGTCCTACGGTAGTGCTCACCAAGTCGAATGGCTTTGTTACGGGCTCGGCACGTTCGGTGCCTGGTTTCGACCTCTACCAAGCTGTAGAGTCGTGCTCCGACCTATTGGAGAACTTCGGCGGACATATGTACGCTGCGGGTCTTACGATGAAGGAGGAGAATGTTGAGGCCTTCACCAAGCGTTTTAACGACTATGTCGAGGCTAACATCGACCCAAGCATCCTTGTGCCTCAGGTGGATATCGATAGCGACCTCCTCTTCTCGGAGATCACTGATGCCTTCCACACCCAGCTCAATGCCTTCCAGCCATTTGGCCCTGGCAATACTGCTCCGGTGTTTAGGACTACGGGTGCTACCAACCATCGTGGCGATGCAAAGCTTGTAGGTGCCGAGTGCGACCACTTGCGTATGGATCTTATGCAGCGTGAGAAGCCTCACACCACGATTCCTGCTATCGCCTTCCAGCAGCCACGCCTCTATGAGTGGGTGCGTGCTGGTAAGCCAGTGTCGGTATGCTATCAGATTGTTGAGAATCACTACCGCGGAACTGTCTCTAAGCAGTTGCGAGTGAAGGATATCAAGCCTGAGAGATAGGTCGCTTTGCTGTGATAGCAGCACATCTTCGGCCTTTCAGTCAAAAGCTCTGAATGGAATGTACGTTAAGTACTATCTATTCAGGGCTTTCTCTATAAGACCACATCTGCACTACTCTGACAGCAGATAGAATTCCATCGCTGCTATTAATAGAACAACGCCTACCTATTCTAGAATAGGTAGGCGTTGTTTGTAGATATAGGTCTATTGTTTAGTCGCGGTAGTTGTACAGCTGGTCGCGAAGACGTGGTGTGAAGCCAGCACGACGAATCGTCGCCTGCATTGCCTCGCGGTCGAAGCGTGTTGTAGCACCTGCCGACGATACCACATTCTCCTCGATCATTATCGAACCCATATCGTTAGCTCCGCACTTGAGGGCGAGTTCGGCAACCTCCTTGCCTACTGTGAGCCACGATGCCTGGATATTTGGAATGTTGTTAAGTATGATGCGGCTCATTGCTATGATACGCAGATACTCCGTTGCTGAGAAGCGAGGTGATACACCTTCACGTTCGAGCTGTGTGCCTGTAGGGCAGAATATCCAAGGTATAAAGGCCGTGAATCCTCGTGAGTTAGCGGGCTTTGCTGCCTGCAGATCACGCAATGTGACGAGGTGGTCGATACGCTGATGTGGTCTCTCGACGTGGCCATACATCATCGTCGCCGTTGTTGGGATGTCGAGGATGTGTGCCTCGTGCATCACCTTCACCCACTCGTGTGCCGATGGCTTGGCCGGAGATATGCGTTTGCGTACCTCCTCCGAAAGAATCTCGGCACCAGCACCTGGCAGGGTGTCGAGTCCTGCAGCACGAAGACGCTTGAGGGTCTCCATTGTCGATAGGTTGCTAAACTGTGCTATGTGCGACACCTCGGGAGCACCCAGAGCATTAAGACGTAGCGAGGGGTACTCCTTCTTG
The DNA here is from genome assembly GCA_017559425.1 of Alistipes sp. GTDB lineage: Bacteria > Bacteroidota > Bacteroidia > Bacteroidales > Rikenellaceae > Alistipes. The sequence continues at coordinate 6,439 of JAFYSI010000140.1, read as the reverse complement.
AGCTGCTGGAAGAGTCGCTCGTAGAACTCGATGCCGAGGCGTGGGTGCATACCGCCTTGCAGTAGCAGCTGGTCAGCACCGAGGGCGAGAGCCTCTTCGATCTTTGTGCGATACTCGGCGATAGTGGTGATATATGCCTTCTCTGTCTGGTGGGGCTTGCAGTGGAAGTTGCAGAACTTGCAGCCCGACTTGCAGACATTTGTGATGTTGACGTTGCGGTCTATCTGCCAGGTTACAACCTCTGGGTCGGCAACGGTCGTGCGACGTATAGCATCGGCAATGCTACATAGGTCGTGCAGCGGAGCGTTGTCGTAGATGAAGTATGCCTCCTCGCGTGTGAGAGGGGTGTGGAGCAGGGCCTTCTCCAATATGTCATCGATCTGCATAAGTAACTCTTAATTTGTTGTTAAAGAAGCAGTTTGAAGTCGAGTGTTCGGCGGTTCATATCCACGCCCTTGACGCGTATGCGTACACGGCTGCCGAGCGTTAGGCGTATGCCCGATGAGCGTCCTACAACCTCGTAGCGAGCCTCGTCGAAGCGGTAGTAGTCGTCCGAGTCGATGTCGCGCAGGAAGGCCATACCTTCGACGTGTGTGTCGTCGAGCTCGACATATACTCCCCATTCGGTCATTCCCGATACTACGCCCTCAAACTCCTCGCCAATGCGGTCCTTCATAAACTCCGCCATCTTATACTTGATGCTTGCACGCTCCGCCTCCGAGGCTACAATCTCACGCTCCGTAGAGTGGAGAGCTAAGGACTCGAGCTGTCGCTTGTCGGCCGTCTTAGCACCAGCAAGGTAGCTGGCCAAGAGTCGGTGTACCATCATATCGGGGTAGCGACGAATAGGCGATGTAAAGTGTGTATAGAATGGGAATGCAAGGCCGTAGTGACCAATGTTGTCGGTGGTGTATACCGCTTTAGCCATACTGCGTACTGCGAGTGTGGTGATGGCATTTGCCTCAGCACGTCCCGAGATGCCGCCGAGCAGTTTGTTCATCTCCTTGGCTATGGCACGTCCCTTCGTAGCCTTAAAGTAGTGGCCAAAGCGAAGGGCAAACTCTCTGAAGCGTTCGAGCTTCTCCTCGGATGGCTCGTCGTGAACGCGAAAGACCATAGGGCGTGGCACTCTGCGACCATTTGACACTCTGTAGGCACAGAACTCGGCAACGCGGCGGTTGGCCAAGAGCATAAACTCCTCGATAAGCTGGTTAGACTCCTTCTGAATCTTGGTGTATACACCTATAGGACGACCCTTATCATCGAGCTTGAAGCGTACTTCGTCACGCTCGAAGGCTATGGCTCCGTGCTTGAATCGCTCCTTGCGAAGACCCTGGGCTAAGGTGTTGAGTGTGAGGATCTCCTCCTTGAAGTCGCCCTCGCCACCCTCGATTACGGTCTGTGCCTCCTCGTAGGTGAAGCGACGGTTGGAGTGGATAACTGTGCGGCCAAACCACTCGTCGGTGATGTCGAGGTTCTCGTTTATGGTGAATACTGCCGAGAAGCAGAGCTTATCCTCGTTAGGACGCAGCGAGCAGAGCTCGTTTGAGAGTCGCTCAGGAAGCATAGGGATGGTGCGGTCGACAAGATATACCGACGTGGCACGCTCCACAGCCTCGTTGTCGACAATAGAGCCGCTCTCAACGTAGTGCGTAACATCGGCAATGTGTATGCCTACCTCCCAGATGCCGTCGCCGAGCTTGTGTAACGATAGTGCATCGTCGAAGTCCTTGGCATCGGCAGGGTCGATGGTGAAGGTTGTGCGGTCACGCATATCACGACGACGCGAAATCTCCTCGTCAGTGATGCCTTCGTCTATGCTGTTTGCTGCTCGAAGCACTTCACGCTCAAAGCGGTAGGGTAGGTCGAACTCGGCGAGTATGGCGTGCATCTCGGTGTCGTTGTCACCAGCCTTACCGAGTATGTCGAGTAGCTCGCCGTGAGGCAGTCGCTCGCCCTCAGGCCAGTCGATGATGCGTACCAAGACCTTGTCGCCCTCCTCGACCTTTGAGTAGTACTTACGTGGTAGGTAGATGTCGCAACCGAGACGTCGCGTGTCGGGGGTTACGAATATAGAGTTTGTTGTGATCTGTGCTGTGCCGACGTATGGGCGTGTAGAACGCTCTGTGACAGCCACGATGGTACCCTCCATCTCACCACTGCGTGAACGGCGTGCCACGACAATTTGTACCTTGTCGCCCTCAAGAGCTCCGCCACCATTGCGGCGTGCTACATATACATCGCTCTCCATCTGCTCAACCTCGACATACAACGCTCCAGGTGTGCAGCTACGCACAAGACCCTCATAGCGTGGCATTGCCGAGCGTGAGAGGCGGTACTTGCTGCGTGCCACCTCCTCCACAAAGCCATCCTCAATAAGCTGACGTACAATGGCAAATGTCATAGTGCGGCCATCGCGGTCGGCACCTCCCGAAGCTGCGGCAAGGTGCTTAAGCGAGAACTTATTGTCGGGGAACTCGCGGAACATATCTACGATGAACGATGCACGCTCATCGCGGTTGTTTCCTCGTTTATTTCTCTTTTTAGCCATCTTGATTCTCTTATTTGTTCAAAATGTGTAGGGCCATACGCTCCATCATACGCTCGCCAACCTCGATAGCTCGCTCGTCGGGAAGGAACGTGGCGGTGTGTGAGCCTCCAGCCTCGTGACCCACGCCCAAACGATAGAAGAGCGATGGGTAGATCTGAGTGTAGTGACCGAAGTCCTCAGCTGTGGTCATAGGCTTTAGCTCCTTGACTGTAAGACCTTCGTCCGTGGCGATGATCATAGCCTCGTAGGCGAGCATTACGTCGTTTACCACAGAGGGGTAGCCATAGCTGATATCTACCTCAGCCTTAACGTTATACTTCTCAGCAATGGTACGGGCGTTGTTGTGTAGGTAGCTGTGTACTCGTTCACGCAACTCCTTGTCGAATGTTCGCATAGTACCCTCGGCACTCACCTTGTCAGGGATGACGTTAGTAGCTCCATCGGCAATGACGCGACCAATCGAAATGACGCACTCTGCAGTGTTGAGCGATGTGGTTCGCATAATCATATCGGCCATAGCCGTCACGCTATCGTCAATCGTCGAGCGACGTGCTGCGTGGCCACCACGACCTGAGATGTAGATGCGAATCTCGTCGTTCGAGGCCATAAACTGACCTGGGCAGATGCCTACCTCGCCCACCTCGAGCGTTGCGTCGACGTGCTCACCAATGACGGCAGCCACGTCGTAGTCGTCAAAGGGGTGCTCCTCAAGGACCTTGATAGCACCTCCAGGGTTAAGCTCTTCGCCAGGCTGGAAGAGTCCGAAGAGTGTACCCTCGAAGTCGCGTGTGCGGTTCATCGATTGCAGCACGCCAAAGAGTACGGCGGTATGAACGTCGTGGCCACAGGCGTGCATAACACCCTTATGCTCGGAGCAGTAGTCTATCTCGTTGAGCTCGGTGATGGGTAGTGCGTCGATATCGGCACGCAGCACCACTGCACGCTTCAGGTTGCCACGCTGACCCTCAATCTTGGCCAAGACACCCGTTGTGGCAATCTTGCGATAGGCAATGCCCTCTGCCTCGAGAGCCTCTATTATAAGCCTCTGCGTGTCAAACTCCTGGAACGAGAGCTCAGGGTTGCGGTGCAGCACTCTGCGTAGTTCTTTGCTTGTCATAGGCCGGCTATTTGCGTGGTTTATAGTGGCGAGCCATCTGTGCTACGCTGCGTGTGTACTCCGCGGTAGTGCCGCAGCAACCACCAACGATGCTTAGTAGTCCCTTCTCGGCAGCAGCACGCAGTGTCTCGGTGTGCTTCTTTATAGTCTCTGGATATTTGCCCTTAGCATCGGGAATACCCGCTGATGGTGAGGCGTATGTTGGAAGCGAAGTGTAGCGAGCGAGTAGCTCAATATTGTCGACGATGTTCTTTACGCCATACGAGCAGTTGAAGCCGATGGCAAGAGGCTCGAACTTCGATACATCCTCGACAAACTTCTCGACAGAGCGACCAGAGATCAATAGACCGCCAATCTTCGAGAGTGTCGCCGAGAAGATGATTGGACACTCGGGTGCTATCTCACGGCAGAGCTCGGCAGCAATCTCGGCATTGCGAACATCAGTAATGCTCTCTATGAGCATAATGTCGGCACCGTGACGCTGTAGTGCCTCGATGAGTGTGCGATACGACTCGCGAAGCTCCTCTTCTGTAAGGTCTGTGGCGAGTGTGATGTTGCGTGTAGAGGGTCCGATAGATCCCGCTATGAAGGCCTCCTTCTCGCTACGCTCGATAGCCTCGCGTGCCAAACGCATAGAGGCCTCGACAATATTGTCGCACGACTCCTCCACGCCACACGACTTGAGCATCAGAGGGTCACTAAGGAAGGTATTGGCCGTGAGGATCTTAGCTCCCGCCTTGAGCGATGCGTCGTACATCGCAGCCACGGCCTCGGGGTTGGTCAACGAGAGTGTGTCGGGTGCTACATCGCGGCGATTGCCCACCAGAGTAGTGCCGACTGCTGAGTCCTTGATGATGATATGTCGCTCGAGAATCTCCTGGATTCTCTCTCGTATATTGCTCATAGTTAGTCTTTTATCTTAATTTCAAAAATCTTACTCCAATCCTTACCCGTAACATAGAAGTTACCACTCTCGGCGTTATAGGCAATGCCATTGAGAGCCTCAGCTTCGGGGTTCTTGCCAAGACGCTCTCTGAGTGCTGGTAGGTCGAGATAGGCCTCGACAATGCCCGTATTGGGATTGATCTTTACAATCGAGTCGGTGAGGTAGACATTTGCCCAGATATAGCCATCAATCCACTCGAGCTCGTTGATATACTGCAGCGGTGAGCCGTCGTACATAACGCATATTGTCGACTCCATAGCAAAGGTCTCGGGGTTTACTATGCGGATGATTGGCGTGCCGTCTGAGAAGAAGAGTCGCTCGCCATCTGTTGTGATGCCCCAGCCTTCGCCCTCGTACGATATCGTGCGAAGCTCCTTGCCGCTCTTATCCCAAACGTGTGCTTTGCCGCTAAGCCAGGTAAGCTGGTAGATGCAATCTTTGTAGTGGGTGATGCCCTCGCCAAACTCATTTGCGGGGAGTGTGGCTACGATATCTACCTTGCCTGTTGCCAGGTCTATGCGTTGAAGATACGAGTCGCCCTCCTGGCCTGTGCCCTCCCACATAGTGCCATCGACATACTGCAATCCCTGCGTATAGCTATTGGTGGAGTGGGGGTATTCGGCGACAATCTCGTAGTCGAGAAGTGTGGCGAACGTACGCTTTGTCTCGGTTGTGGGTATTGTGGTCGAGCCCTCCTTATTTGTGCTCTTAGCACCGCCGCACGCGACGATGGCCAGAAGCATTATGCTTATTGTCAATCTTAGTTTTTTCATCTCTACACTATATATATCCGCAAAGATAACCATTTTTATAAGATTTTTTCTATCTTTGGGAGAAATTAACCATAATGTAACCTATGATCTACCATATTGCCGAGACAACATCAACCAACGACGAGGCACGTCGCGACACCTACAACCACCTCGATGTCATCTGGAGCGAGCACCAGACAGCGGGACGTGGACAGCGAGGACACTCGTGGCATAGCACTGAGGGTGAGAATATTACCTTCTCTGTAGTACTCAAGCCAACATTCCTTCCCATCGTGGAGCAGTTCTTGCTTTCGGAGATTGTGGCACTCTCGCTTGTCGACACTATGGCTCGCTACGGCATCGACTGTAGAATAAAGTGGACGAACGACCTCTATGCTGCCGACTCAAAGCTCGCAGGTGTGCTTATCGAGCACTCGCTGACGCTCGACGGCATAGCCCGCACCATCGTAGGCATAGGTCTCAACATCAACCAGGGCGAGTTCCCTGCTGACCTGCCAAATCCTACCTCTATGACGCTACTTACAGGCAAGAAGTTCGACCGCCGTGAGGTACTTGAGAGCTATATGCAGAGCCTTGCTGCCTGGTACGACAAGCTCGAGAGCGGCAATAAGGCAGAGATTGAGGCACGTTATCGCGAGAGGATGTATCACCTCGATGAGCCTCATACCTACGCCTTACCCTCGGGTGAAGAGTTCACAGCGACGATTCGTGGCGTGCGTCCTTCGGGCGAGCTACGCCTCGAACACGCCGATGGCACCATTCGCGAGTATGCCTTCAAGGAGGTAGAGTTTGTTCTTAGGGCGAAAAAGAGGTAAAAAGTTGGGTAAAATATTTGTTTTCCGGGAAATGTTATGTATATTTGTGGTTGCGAAACAATACAATAACACTTAAATACAACTTGAATTATGGCTAATGTACCTGCTAATTTGAAGTACTCTAACGACCACGAGTGGTGCCGTGTAGAGGGTGATGTTGCCGTTATCGGCATTACCGATTATGCTCAGTCACAGCTTGGTGACATCGTCTTCGTTGACGTTCCTACTGTAGGTGAG
>JAFYSI010000139.1 GCA_017559425.1 Alistipes sp. | reverse complement strand
TTTTAGATGGGTCTCTATGTGATCTAATGGGTTTTAATGAGTTACGATATCTCCGCTTAAATCCTATATATAATGATCTTAACTCATCCTTACCCGTCGCATCCATCTATGTCCATTCTAACTTATTCAGCCTTCTCCCAACTCATTTCAATCTACTATTCCTAACCCACATAAACTCATTCACTGCATCCTAATATCTCACTACTCATCCACATATCAAAAACAATCAGGGCGACCTTGTGGGTCGCCCTGATGTGTATTAGAGTGTAATATTAATGTACACGGGTCTTTGCTGCGTAAGAGATGCTATAAGCCTCTGCTCTACGCAACTCCTGCTTAACATCGGTAAGCTTACCTACTGTAGCAGTCTTGTCGACGCGCAAGTTGATAAGCATCTGTGACAATGCCATACCCTTCTTAGAGCTTGCATCGTGCACGAGGTCCTGGATGTCAGAAACCTCACAGATTGCGTCGTTAAGCTGAATCTTAAGAGCGTCACCCTCGCCACGCTGCAAAGGCTGACCGATCCAGATGTTTACCAAACCCTTCTTATCAAGCTCTGTAATCTCGTGTGCCTCGGGCATAGCGACATTTACCAATGGATCTGTATCTCTCATAGTCGTTGCCGCCATAAAGAAGAACAGAAGCATAAAGACGATGTCAGGAAGCGACGAGGTCGACATTGCGGGCACCTCTTTCTTGCCCTTTTTTGCCATTACTGCCATACTTACTTACGTGTTTGATCGTTAGGTTCGGCCTCAGAAACCTTCACAGGAACTGCCTTACGAACGTTTCCAGCCTGAATCTCATTCAACTCTTCAAATGGCTTACCATACGCCTGTACCGAGATAAGATCGCGGTAAACGTTGAAGGCGTGTGTAAGCTCGTCCTGTACCTGCAGGTAGATATTGTACTTGGTCTCGTTATCGGCCTTGAGTGATACAACACCCTGGCTGATATCGCAACTGATGCCCAACTCAATCTCTGTAGCCTTCTTCTCAGAGCGATCGAAGCCTGAGAGGAAGTCAAGAACCTCACGTGACATTCGCGAGTGATCACCGCGGCGGTTAAGGTCGGCAGGCATATACTCCTCAGTGCCAACCATAATACGTCCCTCCTTAGAGACGTTAACCATAAGCACGTTACGCTCCTTGAGCTCTACATCATCCTGTTGCTGCTCGTTGTCGGCAATCGGAGGAAGCGTACGCTTCATACCAGAGTCGACATCCATCGTAGTTGTGACCAAGAAGAATATCAACAGCAAGAACGCGATATCTGCCATTGAGCTGGAATTGATCTCTCCAGCCTTTCTCTTTGCCTTTGCCATAAACTACGATTTAAAAATACCACGTACTGATGAGAATACTGCAGCAACTGCTGCACCAATAAATGCAAGATAAGTAATCCAAATGCTAATATCTGCAATCATATACTCCTGTGCACCGAATACCTCACGAGTCTCAGGATCGTTGCCAAGACCGAATGGGATAGGCTCACCAGCAGCATCCAACAATGGGAGGCCAACCTCGTTAGTAACGTAGAGTACTGTGCCGTCAACCCAACCGTGGTTCTGGCTGATGAAGTATGCTGCACCTACAACTGCTACAACAACAACTACAGAGACGATAGTAACAACGAGGTTACCAGAGTTCTGGAAGAAGTTGAGAATGAAGCCTACAAGTACGAACACAACTGCAAATACCATCAAGAAGTACAACCAGTAGATGTTGTAGCTGATAACCTTAGCCAAGTTAACTACAGCGTGCTGGTCAACCTCTGCCTGAGCGATAGCGTCCTTAAGCATTGGGAGGTTAGACTCGAAAGCAGTCTCGTTCTCAAGAGCAGTCTTACGGTCGTTAACAAGCTTCTGGTAGTCAGTAACGACAGCCTTAACAGCTGCGAGCTCACGCTTCTGAGCAGCGTTGAGAGCCTTTGATGCTGCGAGCTCCTCGTAAGTAGCTACGTAGTCAGCACGGCCGTCAACCTCAGCAACCTTAACCTCAGCAACCTTGCACAACTCCTCAATGAGCTTCTGTGCAGGCTCGAACTCGCCCTTCTTAGCCTCGAGAGCCTCGTTGCTCTTTGCAACCTGATCCTGGATAGCCTTGAACTCAGCCTCTGCCAAAGCAACAACCTTCTCAGCCTCAGTAGACTCAGCAGTCCAAACGACCTTAGCCTTGAGCTCCTCCAATGTCTTTGGGAGGTTGTTGATATCCTCAACAGTCTTCTTTGCAGCCTCGAGAGCAGCGTTCTGCTCAGGAGTGCGACGACGAACAGCCTCGAGCTCAGCAACCTTAGCCTGAGCCTCCTTCAAAGCCTTGTCATCGTTGTTAGCGAGCTTCTCCTCGATCTCAGCGATCTTAGACTCGATGTTGTTGATCTTCTCGAGTGTAGTGCCATAGATAGTAGCATCAGACTTACGCATCTGGTTGATAGTTGCTACACCCATTGACTCGATACCCTCTGCGGTAGTAACTACCGACAAGGTATTACCAAGCTCATCCTTCTTCTCCTCACCATTCTCATCGTACTGGCAGGTCATACCTACGATATCAGCAATCTTATCCGAATCTGGAGCAGATGTACCGACAACGATAGCCCACGCCATCAAACCGACCGAGATCAGTGCGAAGACAAGGAATACTATTCTATGTAAGTTTTTCATATTATTCAGAAGTAATTAATATTGGTCTAAAATTATCGCTTGCTGTATGCTGTGAGCATATCTACCAATGAGATAGAAGTATCCTCCATATTAACTACCTGTGACTCGATCTTAGAGAGAATGTAGTTGAAGAATACCTGGAGAATAACAGCAGCGATAAGACCCATAATTGTAGTCAAAAGAGCGACCTTGATACCACCAGCTACGACAGTTGGAGACATTGTTGCAGAACGCTCGATATCGTCGAATGCCTGGATCATACCAACAACGGTACCCATAAATCCGAGTGATGGAGACAAAGCGATGAACAAACCGATCCAAGAGAGACCAGACTCCATCAAGCCCTGCTGAACTGAACCGTAAGAAACAACAGCCTTCTCAACAGCCTCGAGACCCTGATCGTAACGCATAAGACCCTGGTAGTAGATTGAAGCGATAGGACCGCGTGTGTTACGGCAGTACTCCTTAGCAGCCTCAATACCCTTAGACTCGAGCAACTCCTCAACCTTAGCAACGAATTTCTTAGTGTTGATCTGAGCAAATGTCAAATAGAGGATACGCTCGATAGAGATAGCCAAACCAAGTACCAAGCAGACAAGCACTGGAAGCATCCAGCCCCAACCACCCTCGAGGAACTTCTTCATAAGAGCGAAGTGCATAGGCTCACCTGCTGGCTCCTCTGTAGCAGTCTCAACTGCTGCTGTCTCAGCAACAACCTCAGTCTGTGCAGCGTCGTTTGCAGGAGCCTGCTCAGCCTCCTGAGCGTAAGCAGCGCTGAATGAGAGAGCAGCAGCTGCCAAAACCAAAAATAATTTTTTCATAATGATTTGTTTAGTTAAAATTTGTAATTTTTAGTAGTTGTTTTCTCTTTATTTTTCCTTTTTACAGTCTCTTATTTCATCTTTGGCTCACTATACTACACAGCAATGGCCACCCCAAAAGGAGTAGCATTCTACGAATTAAAAGCCATATCAATCAACATCTTACGCATTAAACGCAGTGTTTTGTTTCTAAATTCTCCCTTGTTAGAGGGATTTATCAGTGCGAAATTTACGAATAATTTTCGTGAAAAACAACGCTTTACAACGTAAATTCACCTCGCAGAGGACGTCGCATTAAATCGAGTGTTTCCGATAGTGGCAAATTTTTGCCTAAAACGTACATAAGTTTCGTCACTGCAGCCTCTACAGTCATATCGTGACCCGACACTACGCCTGCCTCCTGTAGGGCTAAACCAGTCTCGTAGAGGTGCATCTGTACGGCACCATCCTTGCACTGTGAGATGTTAACCACCACTATGCCACTCTCGACAGCCTCCTTGACAAGGTCGACAAACCACTCCGATGTTGGAGCGTTACCAGCACCGTAGGTCTCGAGCACTACGCCGCGAGCACCACTCTCGAGCAGCATAGCACGGAGCGTTGCAGGGCGGATGCTTGGGAAGAGCTTGATTACGACCACGTCGTTCGACATAGACTCGCTGATGCGGAACTCATCCGAGAAGTCGGGCGCGTATGGTGCAATACGAGCGGTATCGTACTGAATATTAACACCTACATCTGCCAATGGGTGGTAGTTAAATGAAGCAAATGCATTGAGGGCCTCGGCACTAAATTTTGTTGTGCGGTTGCCACGGAATAATCTATTCTGGAAGTAGAGAGCCACCTCTGGGACCATAGGAGCTCCATCGTCGGTGCGAGCACCGGCAATCTCGATAGCCGTGATAAGATTCTCGCGACCATCGGTGCGGAGTATGCCAATAGGAATCTGGCTACCGGTGAAGATCACAGGCTTAGCCAAGTTCTCGAGCATAAAGCTTAGGGCCGATGCAGAGTATGACATTGTGTCGGTGCCGTGGAGGATTACGAAGCCATCGTAGCGACTATAGTTGTCGCGGATAAGGCGAGCCATATCTACCCAGTTCTCGATCGATACGTTTGATGAGTCGATTGGAGGTGTGATGGTCAACACTTCGATATCGACCTTAAGACGCTTGAGTGATGGGAACTCCTCGTAGATTCCACTAAAGTCGAATGGAACGAGAGCACCTGTGGCCTCGTCAGTCTTCATACCGATAGTACCTCCGGTATATATTATAAGTATAGAAGATCGCTTCATATCTGAAGTCATAACGGCGTTAGTGCCGATATATCTCTACAAAGATACGAATTATTTGTTATCAGCGTAGCTTTTTATGCAAAAAAATGCTTTTTGAGCGAGGTTTTTATGCATAGAGCCTCTGTTGTCAAGCTCTATTTTATCATATAAAAGTGAGAGGTCACCCTTGTGGATGGCCTCTTTTACCTGTGTCAGATGGTTGCAATTATATAGTCTTCCAGTACTCAATAAACTCGTCGTATGGCAGATATCCATCGAGGTAGTTCTTGATACCCTCTTCGTAGTACTTGCAGTCGAGAATCTCGTCATCGTATCCCGCATCGTAGAGGAAGCCGCACTTTCCACGCAAGATGAGTCGACTCCTTGCTACGTCGAAGTACTCCACGACAGCTTTGTACTCTTTGCCATTAATAATCGTAGTAAGTGTGTTGGTGTCAGCATCATAGCTCCATTCGCCGCTACTATACCATCCGTAGCATTTATCCTCATTCGTCTGCTTATATTTGTCATTCCAGGGGTGTATCTTAACCTTCGTTAGGTATGTGCCATCTTCGTTAGCTACCATATCGCTGAAGCCTACGACCTTTCCAACTAATTCGTCATACTCGACGATGGATGATCCCCAGCTATCTGCGTCATTAATTGTGACATATCTTACCTTGCACTCCAAACGTCTCTTTGTTAGCACCTTGACAATCGAATCGTCGTTAATCTCTTCGGGTTGTTGTGCCTCCAATAGCTTAAAGCACTCGCGTGCACTTTCGGATGGTAGCAGCTTACCCTCATAGTACATATTATCCTGGTACCACTGCTCTCTGAGTGTCCTATACTCCTCGCTTGTTAGCTCAAAGCCTTTAAGGTAGTCATCCCTGCCATCAGAGAACTTGAAGCCGTAGAGCTCCATAGGAGTATTACGTTTGTAGTCGTAATCAGCTGGATTATAGAGCCTCATAGGGTAGACAAAGCCCTCTAACACTGCAAACTCGCCATCGAAGTAGAGCACCTTTGCTGCATAGCTCTTATCCTCGCTGGTGTATAGCGTGTTGGTCTCGTAGTCATACTCCCAAACGCCTATCTCGTGCCAGCCCTCATATCCTGTTTCGCTGTGCCAACCT
>JAFYSI010000138.1 GCA_017559425.1 Alistipes sp. | reverse complement strand
TTTATGCTTGATTATATCGAACTTTGCCCCAAGAGCGTATATGCTTCTCCCACAGTACCTGAGGATCGTCATTAATTTCGTTAAAAATCATTATTATGAAATATTTAAAGAATATAAAATAGTCAACATCAATCCTTCCATCTATCACCAATATGACCCTCCGCGAGATCGCTAAGGATCTTGGTATGACAGTTGAGGAGCGTGATATCCCAGTTGAGGAGCTTGCCACATTCGAGGAGGCTGGTGCTTGCGGTACAGCTGCAGTAATCTCGCCTATCGGTGCGTTGTATGACCTCGACAACAACGTTACTTACGACTACGGTATGAAGGTTGGTGAGACCTGCAAGAAGATGTACGATCACCTCCAGGGCATCCAGTACGGCCGTGTTGAGGATACTCACAACTGGAACGTAGTGGTTGAGTAATTCCGATTCATCGGGTTTTACAACCCTAACAAAGCAAATAGCGAATGGCAGAAACCATTCGCTATTTCTTTTTATGCACACACATATTATACAGTGGATACAAATAAAAAAAGCGTTCCACGTGGAACGCTCATTTCATATTCAATATTTTCAGCTTCAGACTACCCTACTCACCTACCGAATTTCACCAATAACACATTGATATCAGCTGGCGAGACACCAGGAATTCGCGAAGCCTGACCGATAGTCTCAGGACGTATACGACCCAACTTCTGACGAGCCTCAATCGTAAGTGACTGCATAGCATCATAGTCAAACCCCTCAGGGATGGCAATACTCTCGAGGCGTCGCATCTTATCAGCAAAGTATCTCTCTCGCTCAACATAGCCTCGATACTTAATTTGTATCTCTGCCTGCTCGACGACCTCACGCGAGAACTCATTCTTAGAGATAAACTTCTCGAGTCGCGAAACCGCAGTGGCGAGCGACAAAATCGTCACATTGCTTCGTAAAACGATGTCATAAAGCTTTTTTCCCTGTGTCAAAGGCTCCTCACCGAGCGAAATTAAATAGTCGTCAATTTCGCCTATTTTCACCGAGGTTGCACGGAGCATCGAAATAAGCGATTCTACAGCTGCATTTTTTTTGAGCAAATTTTGATACTTCTCCTCACTCACGAGACCAATTTCGTAACCTTTAGGCGTAAGTCGAGCATCGGCATTGTCCTGACGAAGCAAGATGCGATACTCTGCTCTTGAGGTGAACATACGATAAGGCTCATCCACACCCTTAGTCACAAGGTCGTCAATAAGCACACCTATGTATGCCTCATCACGACCAAGCACAAGCGACTCACGACCATTGAGCGAGAGGTGTGCATTGATACCAGCGATGAGTCCCTGTGCTGCTGCCTCCTCATAACCAGTTGTGCCATTCACCTGACCAGCGAAGTAGAGGCCATCAACAAGCTTGGTCTCGAGTGTATGTCGAAGCTGCGTCGGCGGGAAGTAGTCATACTCTATGGCGTAGCCTGGACGATAGACGTGAACATCCTCGAAGCCTACTATATTACGCAACGCCTCCATCTGCACCTCGAATGGCAACGACGATGAGAAACCATTAAGGTAGTACTCATTTGTCGAGCGACCTTCAGGCTCAAGAAATAGCTGGTGCTGCTCCTTATCGGCAAAGGTACGAAGCTTATCCTCAATGCTTGGACAGTAGCGAGGGCCAATACCCGATATCGTACCATTGAATAGCGGCGAACGGTCGAAACCAGTACGCAAAATATCGTGCACTCGCTGCGAGGTATAAACCATAAAACAAGGTAGCTGATTGCTAACTACCTCTGTATCAGGGTCATACGAAAATTTCGAAGGCTCTACATCACCCTCCTGCATCTCCAGAGCATCGAAATTAATTGTTCGAGCATCGAGGCGCACAGGTGTACCAGTCTTCATACGCCCCGCCTCGAAACCGAGCTTGCGGAGCGATGCAGTAACACCGTGTGATGCCTGATCACCCGCACGACCACCCTCAGCACTCGCCTCACCACAGTGCATAACTCCCTCAAGGAATGTTCCCGCAGTGAGCACTACCCTACTACACTCGATAACCACTCCCATTCGCGTTTTAACGCCCCTTACACGGGGCTTCGCCCCTTCGTGGTCTATGAGTATCTCCACAACAGAATCTTGCCAGAGATAGAGGTTTTTAGTGTTCTCAAGCGTGCGTCGCCACTCTCGTGAGAACTGCGATTTATCGCACTGAGCACGAGGACTCCACATTGCTGCACCCTTCGAACGGTTGAGCATACGGAATTGGATAGCCGAGCTGTCGGTGATACGTCCCATCTGGCCACCGAGAGCGTCGATCTCACGCACAATCTGTCCCTTTGCCACGCCACCCACAGCGGGATTGCAAGACATAGAGGCAATCTTCTCCATATCGATGGTCACAAGCAGCGTGCGTGAACCGAGACGTGCTGCTGCTGAGGCCGCCTCACATCCAGCGTGTCCCGCACCAATGACCACCACATCGTAGCTTAGGGTCATAGTATCTCGTCGCGTAAAAGTTTAAGATAGCGATTCTCCATACGTCGCATATTACGCTCAGCCGAAGGAGTCTTATCCTTATGGCCACAGAGGTGCAATGCACCGTGGACGATTACACGACGCATCTCGTTGATAGGCAAAGCGTTATACATTGGAGCGTTGTCGGTTACGGTATCTACATCTATATATACCTCACCAGCTACAATGCCCTCCTCTACCCTACTCTCACGATTCTCAAACGTGATGGCATCGGTAAAGTAGTCGTGGCCAAGAAAGTCACGATTCATCTGACGATGATACTCCGACGAGCAAAATATATAGTTAATATCACCTGCGGTGTAGCCCTCGCGGCGTATCACCTCGGCAATCCAACGACGAATCTTGAGTCGTTGTGTAAGGTTGTAGTTACAATCTTGGGTGTAGAAGTGAATCATACAAAACCTATTTTTTGAAGCAGTCCATAACGTCTACTGGGGCGTTGGACTCTGTATTTACTATCATAAACTGCATATAGGCACTCATCGTACCTTTATGGTCGACACCGATACCGATAGTACCTATCGACTGGTTACGCTTCACCACATCGCCCTCCTTGACACTAATCTTGCTGAGGTGCGAGTATACCGAGACATAGTGACCGTGAGCAATCATCACTGTCGAGTGGTTGGTGTTGTCGGTGATGATACGCACTACCTTACCCTCGTAGATGCTTCTAACGGAACTATTCTTCGTACCAGTAATCTTGACCATATTGGTCTGTATCTTTTCGGCCTTACCGCCCTCTACGGGGAGGTTTAAATCCTTCGATGTAGTCGAGAAGCCCTTACCCACCTTATTACCATCGGTGAGCTTACGGAGCTCCTTAGTGGCCTCCTCGAGCTGCTTCTGCTGACGCTTCTGCTCTTTGAGTGCCCTACGCTCATCCGCCGAGAGCTTATCATAGAGCTGCTTTGCCTCGTCACAGTCACGCTCCAACTCACGATGCTCCTGCTCGAGTGAACGGTTGATAGAGTCGAGCTCTGTGCGACGTGTACGCAACTCCTGACGCATCGAGACAAGACGTCTACCCTGTTGCCTGATCTGCTCAGCAAGCAGAGCACGCTGCTCAGCAATGTGTCGTACATTGACCATACGGTGCGTAGCATCTGATATTCCTGTCGACGAGAGCAGATATGTTGTAGTGTTGTTAGCGGCGTAATTACGATAGGCCACACGCACAACCTCGGCATATATCTCCTTGTTGTGTTTTAGTGCCAGAGCCAACGAATCAATCTCTTTGTCGAGCTTGTCTGCCTCAATTGTTAGAAGGTCTATTTTTCGCTCAGTCTCAGCTATATACGACGTGCGAAGATTCATCTGCTTAGTGAGCGTTGCTACACGCTGCGTGGCACTACCCTTCTGCTTCTTAAGCTCTTGAACCTCACGCTTTGTCTTCTCCAAGTCACGCTTATACTGCTCCACACGACTCTTCTGCTCAGTGACAGATGTAGCCTTCTGTGCTACTGCAACATTGACGAGCAGCAGCAACACAGGGGTAGCAACCATCAGAATATGTCTAAGGAGCTTTGACATAGCTTGTTACTTACTGTTTGACTTTAACTCATAGATGTGGGCCTTCAGCTCTGCTGCGTCGTAGCCTAACGACTCAGCCTTCTTCCAGTATGTCTCAGCCATAAACTTCTCGCCCAAAGACCAGAGGATATCTGCATAGTGAACGAGTAGGGTAGCATCCTGCTGACGGCTCATCGAAAGGGCCTGCAACATATACTTCTTAGCCTCCTGGTTGCGACCAAGAAGGTGGAGAATCCAGGCGTATGTATCTAAGAAGGTGTAGTGTGCGGAGTCGAGCGTAATGGCAAGCTGTGCCATAGCCAGTGCCTTATCAAGACTACGCCCCTCGAGAGAGAGGAAGTAGGCGTAGTTATTAAGCGTCGTCGTATTCTCGCTATTGTAGTCGAGCGACTTACCATAGGCCTTGAAGGCACTCTTCGGCTTGTCAATCTCAATGTACATATCGCCAATGGTACACCACAGGGTGCTACGATCCTCATCACTCTCAACATCCTTCATCGCACGTTGGAGTATCGATATCGCCTCCTTCGTGTCACCAAGGTTGTGTATAGTATCTGCAGCAAGCGAGATAAATGGAACGTGAGTAGGGAAGATGTCGAGAGCCCAACCGAGAGCATTGAACATAGCATCACCATCGTCCATAGCCATTCCAAGTTCTATGGCCAACATAAAGTCATCGGGAGAGACATTGCTATCACCGAGATGGCTATAGAGATACTCCGCTGCCGCCTGAGCCTGACCGCTGTAGAAGAGGTGCTTAGTGTAGAGACTCACAACCTCTCGATTAGTAGGTGCCTGGTTAGTAAGAAGAAATAGCAACCTGCCGACTCTGAAGAAGTTATCTCTATAAATCTCGTCATTATCGACATATCGTTTAACACGATCAACCTTGGTCCTAATGGGGACTCTATCATCCAAGACAATACGCTCCTCAAGCTCAAAAACACGCTGAACATTGTCTACATCAACGTAGTACTCCCACAGCTCTTGAATAACTCCAAGATCGGCAGAGTCAACCCTATAGGCACTCTCGTAGGTCGCTGCAGCCAACGAGTCGCGACCCGCAGCAACATAGGTGCGAGCAAGGTCGAGATATAGGTCTGCATCCGACGGTGAGTCGAGCACAAGACGCTGACCCTCCTCGATAGCTCGATCATACTGACGTGTATCGATGAGTAGCTGCTGTCTATAGCGTGCAAGGTAATCATTGCGGCCTACTCGAATATCTGCCGAGTCGAGAATTGCAATTGCCGAGTATGGCATCTGCTTGAGGCGATAGATCGATGCAATATCGTAGTACGTCGAAGGATCATCGCCATCGAGAGCCATCAGTCGATTGTATACAACAAGAGCCTCATCGTAGCGACGATAACTATATAGCCACTGGCCATAACGTCTGCAGTACCACTTATTCGACGAGTCTGCAAGATATGCTCTACGCGAGAACTCACAAGCCTCTTGTGGAGCTACATCTCTAAGACCTGAAAGGGCATAAAGAGCAGGAGCGTAGAGGCTATCCTCGGCAATGATCTCACGCCATAGTCTCTCAGCACGCAACGTATCTCTCCAAATGGTGATGCTCTTAACAGCCTCGCTATGTCGACGCGAAAACGACAAAGTATCGGCACTACGCACCTCTCCCGTATCGTCGGCAACGACAATAGGGTGGTCAACAACCGTGAAGGCTGTTGAAAATAGAGATAACAATAGTGCTAATAAGCTGAATTTAAAATACTTCACCTTACACAAAATTAAAAAAATGCCGAGGCCACTATGCACTAAAGCACAACCTCGGCACTTGTGAAATTAAAGAGCACTCTCAAACTGGTTGAGGAAGCGAACGTCGTTCTCGAAGTAGAGACGCAAGTCGCCAACGCCATACTTTAGCATTGCGATACGCTCAATACCCATACCAAACGCGAAGCCCGAGAACTCCTTAGGATCGATATTATTTGCCTCCAAGACATTAGGGTCAACCATACCGCAACCCATAATCTCGAGCCAGCCAGTACCCTTACATACGCCGCAGCCCTTACCGCCACAGATTGAGCAAGATACGTCAACCTCTGCCGATGGCTCTGTGAATGGGAAGTATGATGGACGCATACGAATCTGTGCCTGCTCACCAAAGAGCTCCTTAGCGAAGTAGAGCAACGACTGCTTCATATCGGCGAACGACACATTGCGGTCGATGTAGAGACCCTCAATCTGGTGGAAGATGCAGTGTGCACGGTACGAAATAGCCTCATTACGGAACACACGACCTGGGCAGATTACACGAATAGGTGGCTTCTGACGCTCCATAGTACGCACCTGAATTGATGAGGTGTGGGTACGGAGCACAACGTCGGGATTGCTCTCGATGAAGAATGTATCCTGCATATCGCGAGCTGGGTGCTCAGGTGGGAAGTTCAAAGCAGAGAATACGTGCCAGTCGTCCTCGATCTCCGGACCATCAGCCACGGTGTAGCCGAGACGAGCGAAGATACCAACAATCTCGTTCTTAACAATTGAGATTGGGTGGCGAGAGCCGACCTGCTCAGCAGAGCCAGGACGTGTCATATCGTCGATCTTAGCGGCATTCATAGCCTGAGCATTGCCAATCTCCTCCTTGAGGGTGTTGATACGCTCTGTAGCAATATTCTTCAAGTTGTTGAGCTTCTGGCCGAGCTCACGCTTCTGCTCAGCTGGAACGCTCTTAAACTCCTCCATAAGCATACCAAGCTCTCCCTTCTTACCAAGAATCTTGATGCGGAAAGCCTCAACATCTGCAGCTGTCTGGGGTGCAAACGCCTCGATTTCAGCCAAAAGTTGTTCAATTCTGTTAATCATAAATATCGTGTTTGTATATTTTACCCAAAACCTACTCCTTTATGCCCAACGAAAATTCGAAGTTTTATTACATAAAAGAGAGTACAAAGTTACTAATATTTTTCGCAAATGAAAAGATTTATCACACAATAATATTCATTTCACACTTTATCCCTAAAATCTTAAGCCAAGGAGTCTATTCTTGAGCACCCATTTTAACAAAAATTTCAGCTACTTTTTAGCTATAAAACAGTCTAAAATTGGCAAGTTCACAATAATAGCTATTTTTTACAAATTAAACCATTTTTACTCTTCGGGCATATAGCAATATTTAGACATCATTGAAATTTATAATATCGTGTCTTCCAATGGATAATAAGTATAAAGTATAATATATTGATGCCTATATCCAACATTTTAATAGAGTCGATTTAATCCTATTTTTTCAATTTCGTCGCATACATATTAAAAAGGCTCAAAATAGGGTAGTGGGCGAGTACCTATAGCAAGAGACTCCGCCCTATGGGCGTACTAATCAAAAAAAGCGACTTACTACTTGCAAAAAACCTTTGTACGTTAGCAATTTTTTTATACCTTTGTAGCATTGTGTTTTTTCGAATCAAGATTAACAATAAAAAATAGATTACTATGGGAAGAGCATTTGAGTATCGCAAGGCGAGAAAAATGAAGCGTTGGGGACATATGGCCCGCGTGTTTACAAAGATTGGTAAGGAGATCGAGATGGCTGTTAAGGCTTCTGGCCCAGATCCATCATCAAACCTCCGTCTTCGCCTTCTTATCCAGAACGCTAAGGCTGAGAATATGCCTAAGGAGAACGTTGAGCGTGCTATCAAGCGTGCAACAGATAAGGATGCTGCCGACTACAAGGAGATGATCTACGAGGGTTACGGTCCTCACGGTATTGCCGTATTGGTTGAGACCGCTACCGACAACACAAACCGTACTGTAGCCTCAGTGCGTATGTACTTCAACAAGTATGGTGGTACTCTCGGTACATCAGGCTCAGTGGGCTTTATGTTCGAGCACAAGTGCGTGTTTAAATTCAAGCCAGTCGAGGGCGTTGACCTCGAGGAGATGGAGCTCGAGATGATCGACTTCGGTGTTGATGAGTTCTACGCTGAGGAGGGCGAGGTAACTGTTTACGCACCTTACGAGTCATTCGGTCAGATTCAGACTTGGATCGAGGCTAAGGGCTACGAGCTTGTATCTGGTGAGGCTGTTCGCATCCCTACCGACACTAAGGAGCTTACTGCAGAGGAGCGTGAGGCTGTTAACAAGCTTATCGAGCACCTCGAGGAGGACGACGACGTTACAAACGTCTACACTACAATGGCCGAGTCTGAGGACGAGGACGAGGAGTAACGAGTTTTGAGGCTCATTACTAATTACTAACCAATTTCTCATTACTAGTTGATTATGAGCAAGTTTACTGAGTATAAAGGTCTTGACTTGGCAGGCGTAGCTGACGAGGTGTTGGCACGCTGGACCAAGGAGGACACATTCCATAAGAGCATCACAACACGTGAGGGACACCCTACATTCGTGTTCTACGAGGGCCCACCATCAGCAAATGGTATGCCTGGTATCCACCACGTTATGGCACGTACCATCAAGGACGTATTTTGCCGTTACAAGACACAGCAGGGCTACCTCGTACACCGTAAAGCGGGCTGGGATACTCACGGTCTCCCAGTGGAGCTTGGCGTAGAGAAGAAGCTCGGCATCACCAAGGAGGATATCGGCAAGAAGATCACCATCGAGCAGTACAACAAGGAGTGCCGCGAGGCCGTAATGGAGTTTACTGACGTTTGGGAGGATCTTACTCGCAAGATGGGTTACTGGGTAAATATGGACGATCCATATATCACCTACGACAACAAGTTCATCGAGACTCTCTGGTGGCTCTTGAAGCAGCTCTACGAGAAGAACCTTCTCTACAAGGGCTACACCATCCAGCCATACTCACCAGCAGCAGGTACTGGTCTCTCAACTCACGAGCTCAACCAGCCAGGTTGCTACCGCGATGTTAAGGACACCACTTGTACTGCACAGTTCCGCATCCTTGAGCCTAAGGCTGAGATGGAGGGCTGGGGTACACCTGTGTTCCTCGCTTGGACAACAACACCTTGGACACTTCCATCAAACACAGCACTCTGCGTAGGTCCTAAGTACGACTACGTTGCAGTACGCTCATACAACCCTTACACCGCAGAGAAGATCACTGCAGTTGTCGCTGAGCCACTCCTCTACTCAATCTTCAACAAGAAGGCTGAGGGCATTGCTCTCGACGAGTATAAGGCTGGCGACAAGCTCATCCCATTCGAGGTTGTTGGTCGCTGGAAGGGTACCGAGCT
The DNA here is from genome assembly GCA_017559425.1 of Alistipes sp. Classification (GTDB taxonomy): domain Bacteria; phylum Bacteroidota; class Bacteroidia; order Bacteroidales; family Rikenellaceae; genus Alistipes. Next base: position 8,526 of record JAFYSI010000138.1, on the reverse strand, counting down.
CGAGGGTATGCACTACGAGCAGCTCTTGCCTTGGGTTAAGCCTGTTGAGGCCGACGAGAATGGCAACTGGTCGGAGGCTTCAGCTAAGGCCTTCCGCGTGATCTTGGGTGACTATGTTACTGTTGAGGATGGTACAGGTATCGTTCACATCGCACCTACATTCGGTGCTGATGATGCCTTTGTAGCACGCCAGGCAGGCATCCCATCGCTCTTTATGATCAACAAGCGTGGCGAGACCCGTCCTATGGTTGACTTCACTGGTAAGTTCTTCCTTTGCGAGGAGCTCGACGAGAAGTTTGTCGCAGAGTGTGTAACACCAGATTATAAGGAGTACGAAGGTCGCTTCGTGAAGAATGCCTACGACCCACAGTTCACTGTTGATGGTCGCTATGACGAGAAGGCTGCATCGGCTGCCGAGAACCTCGACATCTACATCTCAATCCGCCTTAAGGAGGCTAACAAGGTCTTCAAGATTGAGAAGCACACCCACAACTACCCACACTGCTGGCGTACTGATAAGCCAGTGTTGTACTACCCTCTCGACTCTTGGTTCATCCGCACAACAGCTCTTCGTGAGCGTATGATGGATCTCAACAAGACCATCTACTGGAAGCCTGAGTCAACAGGTACTGGTCGCTTCGGCAAGTGGCTCGAGAATATCAACGACTGGAACCTCTCACGCTCACGCTTCTGGGGTACTCCACTCCCAATCTGGGCTACTGAGGATCGTACCGAGCTCAAGTGTATCGGCTCTGTTGAGGAGCTTATGGGCGAGATCGAGAAGGCTGTGGCTGCTGGTGTGATGACTGAGAACCCATACAAGAACTTCAAGGTGGGCGATATGTCAAAGGAGAACTACTCTACAGAGAATATCGACTTGCACCGTCCATACGTAGATAACATCGTGTTGGTATCGTCTAAGGGCGAGCCTATGCGTCGCGAGCCAGACCTCATCGACGTATGGTTCGACTCAGGTGCTATGCCTTATGCACAGGTACACTACCCATTCGAGAACAAGGAGGGATTCGACCAGGTTTATCCTGCCGACTTCATCGCCGAGGGTGTTGACCAGACTCGTGGTTGGTTCTACACGCTCCACGCTATCGCAACAATGCTCTTCGACTCTGTAGCCTTCAAGAACATCATCTCAAATGGTCTTGTATTGGATAAGAACGGTAACAAGATGTCAAAGCGTTTGGGCAATGCCGTAGATCCATTCGAGGTTTTGAAGAAGTATGGTGCTGATGCTACACGTTGGTATATGATCTCTAACTCTCAGCCTTGGGACAACCTCAAGTTCGACGTTGATGGCGTTGACGAGTGCCGCCGTAAGTTCTTCGGTACACTCTACAACACATACTCATTCTTCGCCCTCTACGCCAACATTGATGGCTTCACAGGCCAGGAGGCTGAGATTCCTGTTGCTGAGCGTCCAGAGATCGACCGCTGGATCCTCTCTGAGCTCAACTCGCTCATCCGCGATGTCACAGCTTCACTCGAGGACTACGATCCAACACCTGCGGCTCGTCGCATCGACCAGTTTGTTAACGAGAACCTCTCTAACTGGTATGTACGTCTCAACCGTAAGCGTTTCTGGGGTGGTGAGCTCACAGCCGATAAGCTCGCAGCTTACCAGACACTATACACCTGCTTGGAGACTGTCGTGATGCTTGCAGCACCTATCGCTCCATTCATCACCGACCGTATCTTCTCGGACCTTAACGCCGCAAGTGGCCGTCACACAGAGTCGTCAGTACACCTCTCTGAGTTCCCTAAGTGCGACGAGAGCCTCATCAACCGTGAGCTCGAGGCACGCACAGCACTCTCACAGCAGGTATCATCAATGGTACTCGCTTTGCGTCGTAAGGTAAACATCAATGTGCGTAAGCCACTTTCAAAGATCATCATCCCTGTACTCGACAAGGAGATGGCCGCACGCATCGAGGCAGTACGCACCCTCATTATGAACGAGGTTAACATCAAGGATATCGAGCTTATCACCGATACTACTGGCATCATCACCAAGCGTATCAAGCTCAACTTCAAGCACTTCTGCCAGCGTTATGCACCTCACGCTAAGGCTATGTCGGCACTCATCGCACAGTTCACTCAGGAGCAGATTGCCGAGATTGAGGCTAACGCCGAGACTTGTCTCGAGCTTAATGGCGAAAAGGTTACAGTTACCGCTGCCGACTTTGAGATCACATCTGAGGATATGCCAGGCTGGTTGGTAGCCTCTGAGGGTAAGCTCACCGTGGCTCTCGACATCACCATCACCGACGAGTTGCGTCGCGAGGGTGTGGCACGTGAGTTGGTTAACCGTATCCAGAACATCCGTAAGGACTCTGGCTTCGAGGTTACCGACAAGATTCGTGTCGAGATCGAGGCTAACGAGCTTACAACACCTGCTATCGAGAGCTTCGCCGACTATATCGCACAACAGACTTTGGCCGTTGAGGTTAAGGCCTCTGCAGCTCCACAGGGCGAGTTTGTTGTTGACTCAGACATCGACGAGGTAGCACTCAAGATTGCTGTTACCAAGGCTTAATAGCTATGCAATAGGGTAGTGTTCCCACTACCCCTAAATCAAAGCCCTGAATGGATTACAATTTCCATTCAGGGCTTTTTTCGCCATTACAACTATCGCTCGCACCACATTATTAGCGATAGATTATATCGTATTTTGTGTGTGACTCCTCGTAGTAGTTGCCTGGCTGCAGATTCAATTCAACAACATTGCCACAATCATCATACTTGTACTCTTGAACCTGAGTGGGCTTGCCTGTCTCCTCGATAGTTATCTTAGACTTATTACCCTTAGCATCATACTCATAAATTGTTCTGCGTGTAGTTTTGTTAAACTTATCGAGTTGCTCTACAACACGTCCTTGGGCATCATACGTGTACTCCGAATTATCTTCAACTTCAAAATCAAAACCTGCCCATACGGATTGGGGATCTGCAATATTTACTGTATATTCATTGGTAAGCTCTCCTCTATTATAATGTCTTTCTCAAACTTCACTCTTATCATAATCGTAGCTATACTCTATACTATCGACAAGAACTCCACTACGCGTATAGCTTTTCATTGACACAACATCTCCTTGGGTATTAAACTCATAGATGGCAACAATATACATAGGACTCTCTTGGTGAGAGACAATGATCTTGCTTATATCACCCTTGACCACAGGTTGAAAAAAGAATGTTGCGTGGTCAGCCCAGCCATAGCGTGAATCTTGATTCTCCTGACCCATAGCAGCAAACGAAACTACTATAAAGACCAATAGCGTAATAAACTTTTTCATAACCGATTACAATTTGCTTAAACAAAGTTAATATATTATATTTATTAATACAATCTATTGGGTGGTGATATTGTTTTTTTATGCTGTTTGTATATTAATTTAGTGTTTTTTACTAAAGATGCTTGCGTATTTCATAATTTTTGCTTAATTTCGCTTATTATAAGTGTATAACCGTACTAAAACGTTACGATTATGGCAGAGGAGAAGACCCGTTATAACGACGCCGAACTTGAAGAGTTCCGCGTATTGATTGAGCAAAAGTTAGCTTCGGCACGTGCCGATTTTGATATGTTGCGTACTGCAACAAGCAACGAGAACGACACTGAAGATTCGTCGCCTACGTTCAAGGTTATGGAGGAGGGTGCCACAACACTCTCTAAGGAGGAGTATGGCCGCTTGGCACAGCGTCAGGCTAAGTTCATCCGCAACCTCGAGATGGCATTGGTGCGTATCAAGAATAAGACCTACGGTATCTGCAAGACCACAGGTAATCTTATACCTCGTGAGCGTCTGTTGCGTGTACCTCACGCTACCGAGTGCATCGAGGCAAAGAATGCCCGTAAGTAGAGTAGTGCTATTAAACGCTTAGGCTCGAGCTATGCTCGGGCCTTTTTTTGTAGATTATGATAGGTTATAATGAGTAAAAAGGTTTATATAGAGACCCATCCTAACCCATTAAAACTCAAAAAATATGGGGCTATCCACACTGGATAACCCCACACACTTTTATATAGCAGGCGATTATGCCTTGTTGTCAGAACCGAGAACCTCCTTAATCTTGTGGATGTAGAGCTTCTTCATATTGTCACGTGCAGGACCGAGGTACTTACGTGGGTCGAACTCAGCAGGCTTATTAGCGAATACCTCGCGAACAGCAGCAGTCATAGCCAAACGTGAGTCAGAGTCGATGTTGATCTTGCAAACAGCACTCTTAGATGCCTTACGCAACTGCTCCTCAGGAATACCTACAGCAGCCTTCAAAGCACCGCCAAACTTGTTGATAGTGTCAACCTCGTCCTGTGGCACTGAAGATGAGCCGTGAAGAACGATAGGGAAGCCAGGAAGCTGCTTCTCGATCTCTGCCAACACGTCGAAAGCGAGTGGTGGAGGTACAAGACGACCAGTCTCTGGATCCAATGTGCACTGCTCAGGAGTGAACTTAAATGCACCGTGTGAAGTACCGATTGAGATAGCCAATGAGTCGCAACCAGTCTTTGTAACGAAGTCAACAACCTCCTCAGGCTTTGTGTAGTGACTCTCCTCAGCAGATACCTCATCCTCAACACCTGCCAATACGCCGAGCTCACCCTCAACAGTAACGTCGAACTGGTGTGCATACTCAACAACCTTCTTAGTGAGAGCTACGTTCTCATCATAAGGGAGGTGTGAGCCGTCGATCATAACTGATGAGAAGCCCATATCGATACAGCTCTTGCAAGTCTCGAACGAATCACCGTGGTCGAGGTGAAGAACGATCTGTGGGTTCTCCCAGCCGAGCTCCTTAGCATACTCCACAGCACCCTCAGCCATATAGCGAAGGAGTGTCTGGTTAGCATACTGACGAGCACCCTTAGATACCTGGAGAATCACAGGCGACTTAGTCTCTGCAGCAGCCATAACGATAGCCTGAAGCTGCTCCATATTGTTAAAATTGAATGCTGGGATAGCATAACCACCATCAACAGCCTTGCGGAACATCTCGCGTGTGTTTACGAGACCCAAATCCTTGTAATTGATCATATTACAGATATATTTTAGTTGTTAAGATATTCGATTGTTTGCCTCTTACGATGCAAATACTTTGCAAATATACGAAAAATAATCGAGGAATTATTTAAAATTATTAAAAAATAATAACTCTTATTAAAACTACTAACCCAAACTTAAAAAGGTGAATTATTCTATACTACCCACTATGTGAAGCTCTGCATAGCTATAAGGTGGGCATATACACCCCCCTTTGCCAAGAGCTCCGTGTGGGTACCCTGCTCGACAACGCGACCCTTCTCTATAACGTAGATCTTATCGGCATTATAGATAGTACTGAGGCGGTGAGCAATAACTATTGAGGTACGACCCTTCAAGAGGTTAGTAAGGGCATCCTGCACCAACTTCTCGCTCTCAGCATCGAGTGCCGATGTAGCCTCATCGAGGATAAGAATCTCTGGGTTCTTGAGCACAGCACGGGCAATGCTGATACGCTGACGCTGACCTCCCGAGAGCTTAGCACCACGATCACCAATATTTGTCTGGTAACCATCAGGACTCTCCGATATGAAGTTATGGGCATTAGAGACCTTCGATGCCTCAACAACCTCCTCGTGTGTTGCTGTAGGACGACCCATAAGGATGTTACCCTCGATAGAGTCATTGAAGAGTACTGTCTCCTGAGCCACAATACTCATCTTGCTACGCAGAGACTCCTGCTTGTACTCCTTGATGTTTACACCATCGAACAACACCTCACCACACTTCACATCGTAGAAGCGTGGCACAAGCTCGCTAAGGGTCGACTTACCGCCTCCCGAAGCACCCACCAGGGCGATAGTCTCACCCTTATTAATCTTAATCGTAATGCCATCGATAACATCGCGTGTGCCGTCATAAGAGAAGTGTACATCACGCAACTCGATAGACTCCTTCAAACCCTCAAACTCCTTAGCATCAGGGCTATCCTGGACCTCTCCCTCTGTGTCGAGGAGAGCAAAGATACGCTCACCAGCAGCAACACCCTGGTTGATATTTGCAAACTGGTCGATAAACGAACGTAGTGGACGCGTAATCTGCGAGAAAGCGGCGATAAAGGCGATAAAGCCAGCACCACCAATAAGACCATTACCCACGAGCATACCTCCAAAGACAAGGATTACAGCGACTGCCGTAATACCCATAAACTCACTCATTGGCGAGGCGAGCTGCTGTCGGCGTGCCATAGATATCAAGAGGTTAGACAGGTTCTTGTTGATCTCCTTAAACTTATCTACAAGGAATCCCGCAGCGTTATAGCCCTTGACAATCTTCATTCCCGAGAGCGACTCATCGAGCACCGATACAAGCTCACCCATACGCTCCTGACTCTTCATTGCTGGGTGACGAAGACGCTTCACCACACGACCGATGACGAGTCCCACAACTGGCAAGAAGACAACGGCAAAGAGCGACAGCTGCCACGAGATACTAATCATAAGCACCAGGTAGCCAACAATAAGGAATGGATCGCGAAAGGCCACTTGAAGTGTGTTGGTGATACAGTACTGAACGACCATTACGTCCTGCGTGATACGCGACATAATATCACCCTTACGCTGGTTGCTAAAGAAGCCCACGTTGAGGTTTATGACGTGCGAGAACATATCGTTTCGCATACGCTGGATAGTGTTAACACGCAAGTTTTCTACTGTCATCGCCGCAGCATAGCGAAAGGCATTACTTAGCAGGTTCATTATAATGGTCACCACACCGAGCAGAGCCAAGAAACGCATAGTGCTAAACTCTGCACCAAACACCGAGGTGTAGAAGTAGCTCAAGATAGCCGTAAAACCCTTCTCACTAAACTCAACATCGGGAAACTCATAGAGAGGCTCAAAGCCGAAGCCACCCTCTGATGAGAACATAGCGTTGAGGATAGGGATAATCATCGCATAGTTAAAGGTGTTGAACACCGCGTGAAACGCTGCGAAGAAGAAGTAGGGCACTGTATAGCGACTGAGTGGCTTAGCAAAGTTGAGCAGTCGCAAGTAGGTTTTAAACATAACTCTAAATTTTTGTTGGTGTCATCACCCATCTTCGAGTGACAACCCCATTTTCCCAAGAAGAGGGATATCCTATTTTTTATAGAAGACCCTCGGCAGCATACTCCTTGACACACTTCTCGTAGTGCTTCAAGGTCTCCTCCATCGACATAAACGACTTACCACCTGCGGCATTCTTATGACCACCGCCATTGAAGTAGCGTTGAGCAAAGAGGTTGACATCGATATCGGCACGCGAACGCAACGACACACGAATGAAGTCGCTATGCTCAGTGAACATCGCCGACATCTTCATCTTCTTGATTGTGAGCGGATAGTTCACAAAACCCTCAGAGTCACCCTGCTGGAACCAGAAACGACGCATCTCCTCCTCTGTAATCGACATATGTGACACGGTGCCATTGTGGAAGATCTTCATCTTGCGGTTGATGACATAACCAAAGAGACGGGCACGACCCTCGGTAAAGGAGTTGTAGACGTTGAGATGAATGTTTGGAATAGATATTCCCGTTGCTGCAAGGTGCGACACCATACGGAACACATCGGGAGTAACCGACGAGAAGGCAAAGTTGCCTGTGTCTGTCATCATACCCACAAAGAGGTTTTCTGCCATACTGCGAGAGATGTGCTCGATGCCATAGAGCTGCTCGATGATAAGAGCCACAAGATAGCAGGTGCTCGACGCCTCGCTATATGACAACATAAGATCGAAATCCTCAGATGGGTCGAGGTGGTGGTCGATAAGCACACGCTTGGCGTGCTGATTCTCATCGATAATATCGCCAAGCTGCTCGAGACGCGAGAGAAGATGAAAGTCGAGACAGAAGATTATATCTGCACGCTTAAGTGCCTCCTTTGCTGCACCCTTCTCGTCGTTCTTGAATATCACAACACTCGAGATGTTTGGCATAAAGTCAAGGTAGTATGGATAGCGATTCGGGAGGATACAGGTGACATCGTGACCCATTTTTCGCAAAATCTCAGCCCAGGCCAACGACGAGCCCACAGCATCGCCATCGGGGTTGGTGTGCGAAAGAATAACTATCGACTGAGGCGTGGCGAGAAGCTCGCGAAGTGCCTCTATCTTAGATACTGATAACTGCATAAGTCATATATTAAGTATGCAAATATAATAAAAATAGGTATAACATCCTAATATTGCTGATATTTTATACTTTATGACAATATTTCTAACCTTTTAATCATTCTCATTATTGGCCGAAATATTGCTAGGCAACCAACTTTTTTTTATATCTTTGCAGTAGGATAACCAATGTATAATCATAAAACTTTTCAAATATGACCTTCTGGAAGACTTTTGTTGCAGCACTTGCAGCACTTATCGTGGGATCAGTGATAATGTTTATCGCAAGCCTTATCTTTGGATTCTCAGTTTTAGCACTCTTCAGCACACCAACAACTACTGTTGCTGAGAAGTCAGTACTCTGTATCAACCTCAATGA
>JAFYSI010000137.1 GCA_017559425.1 Alistipes sp. | reverse complement strand
TTTTAAAATCACCCGCCTACGCAAAAATATTGGCTATTTTGGCTCTTATATTGTAACTCTTTCAGGCTTTGGTTATGGCTTACGTTAATAAACTATCGTACCACAAGCGACTCTTTGTGATGTTGCTTGCCTTCTCGTGGACCATAATCCTATGTTCCATCGGTTTTCAGTATCTCAGAGAGAAGCAGTACAAATCGGAGTTCCTGAGCGCCGAGCTTCAACTATACAATAGACTCATTCTCGATGCGGTAGAGGATGGCGTGTCATACGAGGAGTATATAAACAACTACGAGAAGCCGTTTAATGACCTGCGTATATCGATTATCACACTGTCGGGTGCTGTGGTCTACGACAATATGCTGTCGCTCGACTCACTCGATAACCATCGCCATCGTCCCGAGGTGGCCGAGGCATTAAAGAAGGGTTCTGGCTACCATATTGGACGACAATCATCGAGCGATGGCAGGGAGTATTTCTACTCTGCAACACGAGGAGATAGAGTTGTTGTCCGCACGGCGATACCTTACTCTGCATCACTGCGTGAGTTGCTGAGGGCAGAATGGGACTATCTCGGTGTTATGCTCGCTATTAGCCTCACGGTGAGTGTCTTGGCATACTTCGCCACACGACGCTTGGGCAAGACAATCGAGCGCCTTAACCGCTTTGCAGCAAAGGCTAAAAGGGGAGAGTCATTCAACGAGGCAGAGCCATTCCCGAATGATGAACTTGGCTCTATATCGAACCATATCGTGCAACTATACGCCCAGTGGCAGCAGACCATTAAGGATAGAGATATAGCACACGAGGCGGCAATGCGTGAGGAGCAGGAGAAGATACGCATCAAGCGACAGCTTACCAACAACATAAACCACGAACTGAAAACCCCTGTGGCATCTATTCAGGTATGCTTGGAGACACTGCTATCTGGCATCAATCTTAGCGAGGAGAAGCGTCAGGAGCTTATCGAGCGTTGCTATACCAACAACGAGCGTCTACGCCGACTCTTGGGCGATGTATCGCTAATTACCCGTATGGAGGATGGTAGCCAGTTGATAGGTAAAGAGTCAGTAAACATCAACCATATAATCGACGAGATAGCCGATGAGTTGGAGATAATGCCCGAAGAGGAGCGATTTACGCTGCATACCGACTTCCCAGATGAGGTCATTATTGAGGGCAACTTATCGCTTATTGGTTCTATCTTCCGCAACCTAACGGAGAATGCGATTGCCTACTCTGGTGGTAAAAATATCTATATCTCGCTCGTTGAGAATGACGATACAATGTGTAAGATTCGCTTTGAAGATGATGGTTGTGGCGTTGAGGAGAAGCAGTTGTCACGACTATTCGAGCGTTTCTACCGCATCGATAAGGGTCGCTCACGCCGAATGGGAGGCACAGGTCTCGGTCTTGCGATTGTCAAACACGCCGTCCAATTCCACGGAGGCGCCATCACCGCCACCAGCAACCCTAATGGCGGTCTAAGGTTTGAGTTTACCTTATATAAATAAAAGGCAATACATTGCCAGATCTCGAAACTCCCTAAATAAAGCCTCAATTAGCAAGAGGGAAACTCCTACAGAAGCGTGAGGACCAAAGAGGCTAAAGAGGAGACGACTAAGAGGCAGTCGAGAGACACGCATCGTCGCAGCCGAGGAAGAGTAATACTAATTCCTCACTCTCGTCCCTATTGCCTCTGTCATCTCTTTCATCCGTCTTAACGAATCCCTTACATCCACCTGAACAAGTCTTCATCCGTCAGGACGAATCCCGTCCGTCTGAACGAATATTAGTAATTAAAAAAAAGACCCCAAACCGAAGTTTGGAGTCTTTGGAGATATTTGCTTTAGGCAACCGAAGCACCGAGATGCTACGATGCCCTAAGCGATGTCGAGCGGAAGATTACTCTGCCAAGATCTCGAGCATCTTGATAGCAGCAGTAGCAACTGGGGTACCAGGACCAAAGATTGCTGCTGCACCATCCTTGTAGAGCTGGTCGTAGTCCTGAGCTGGGATAACACCACCAACAACCACTACGATATCCTCGCGGCCGAGCTTCTTGAGCTCTGCGATGATCTGTGGCACAAGGGTGAGGTGACCCGCTGCGAGTGACGATACACCAACAACGTGAACGTCGTTCTCTACAGCCTGCTTAGCAGCCTCCTCTGGAGTCTGGAACAATGGACCCATATCTACATCGAAGCCGAGGTCAGCGTAGCCTGTAGCTACAACCTTTGCACCACGATCGTGACCATCCTGGCCCAACTTAGCGATCATAATACGTGGCTGACGACCCTCCTTCTTAGCAAAGTCAGCACACATCTGCTTTGCCTTCTCAAATGCTGAATCTGATTTCACCTCTGCTGAATAAACACCTGAATTTAGACGAATAACTGCCTTGTAGCGGCCAACGATCTTCTCGCAAGCGTCAGAGATCTCACCGAGTGATGCACGAACCTTAGCAGCCTCAACAGCCAAAGCAAGCAAGTTGCCCTCGCCAGTGCGTACGCACTCTGTGATAGCCTCCAAAGCCTTAGCTACTGCCTCGTTGTCGCGGTTAGCACGGAGCTCCTGCAAACGCTTAACCTGGCTCTCACGAACGGCTGTGTTGTCTACAGCCAAGATGTCGATTGGAGCCTCCTTCTCAAGACGGTACTCGTTAACGCCGATGATAGTCTCTACGCCAGAGTCGATGCGAGCCTGCTTACGTGCTGCAGCCTCCTCGATACGGAGCTTTGGAATACCTGTCTCGATAGCCTTAGCCATACCGCCGAGCTGCTCGATCTCCTGGATGTGCTCCCAAGCCTTGTGAGCAATCTCGTGAGTGAGTGACTCAACATAGTATGAACCTGCCCAAGGATCGGCAGAACGGCATACATTAGTCTCCTCCTGGATGTAGATCTGTGTATTACGAGCAATACGAGCAGAGAAGTCGGTAGGAAGTGCGATAGCCTCATCCAACGCGTTGGTGTGCAAAGACTGTGTGTGACCCAAAGCTGCACCCATAGCCTCGATAGCTGTACGCGCAACATTGTTGAATGGATCCTGCTCTGTGAGTGACCAACCAGATGTCTGTGAGTGAGTACG
>JAFYSI010000136.1 GCA_017559425.1 Alistipes sp. | reverse complement strand
TACTGTGCTTCAGCATATCCCTGATCAGCGGCAAGACGCCACCACTTAACAGCATCGGCAGAACTCTGTGCAACACCATAGCCATTATAATAACAAAGACCTAAGTTGCACTGTGCAAAAGTATAACCTTGATCGGCGGCAAGACGCCACCACTTAACTGCCTCGGCATAGCTCTGTGCAACACCATAGCCGCTAAAGTAACAAATGCCTAAGCTGTTCTGAGCTTCAGCATCGCCCTGCTCAGCCTTAGTCTTATACTCCTCGAACGACTGAGCCTTTGCAGCGAGTGGTGTACACAGCATAAATAGTGCAACAACAAAGAGTCGCACGGCTGATAGGTTAAATAGCTTTTTCATAAAATTGAGTTTTTGATAGTATCATACCAGTTGTGTAGAGCGGTTCGAACAAATCCTCTTAACAAAATTAAATACTTTTTAGGAATAAACAAATAGTGCAGATTGATAATTACACCTTTTCACCTATTTACAAGACTGAAGTAACAACACAGAGAGCCTGCCTAACATTTGTGATTGTTAGGCAGGCTCTACTATTTATATACTACAAGTCGCTACTTCTGGAAGATCTCGACAGTGACAGGCTCCTCACCGAGGGCCACCTTCATTGTCTTAAGCTCGCCAGCAGCGGTATAGTAACGTAACTCATACTCGGTGTTCTTTGGAAGAAGCACCGCAAAGAGGTCGTTCATATCACGCAACTCACCAGCAGTCAAGCCTCCACCCATCTGCTCAGTGCCGCGGAACACGTCAACACCCATAGCTACGCGGTCATCAGAGTGCTCGGTCTTGCCCGTCTCCTTATAGCCCGCAATGCGGAGGAAGGTGTGTGTGCCAGCCTCGAGGTGGCGAGTATATTGGTCGTACGCGAGGTCGATATATCGCTGCGTAACATTCTCAGCACCAACAAACTTAGGCAGATCCTCAACGGCAGAATCCTCACCCTCGTCGGCCCACACCATAGGAAACCAGTCGTCGGCCTTACCAAAGCGAGTAGCATAGATTGCATAGGTTCGATCGTCGGCCTTAGCCTTCGACGCATCGGCCATAAACCAGAGGTGGTCGAGCTGGGATGGGAAGTAGTACTCCGTAACACGCCACTCACCGTCGAGCCACACCTCAGTCCAGCTATGGTTACCACGGTTGTCGTGCCAAGAGGCAGTACCAGCAAAGCGTGCTGGGATACCTACGGCACGGTAGGCATCAACAAGCAGGATAGCAAGGCCTGTGCACGAAGCCATACCCTGACGCATAGACTCGCGAGGGCTCTGGTTGGTCTTTTCACGCTTTGTATTGTAGTCAACGCCCGTGAGACGTGGGATGTTGGCATTCACCGCACAGATAGCATCATACATAGTCTTGCAAGTGTCGACAGCTGGCGAGAACATCTCGTAGAGTTCCTTACGCCACGCATCACGCACCTCGTCGACAACGTGGTGAGGCAAAACATCCTGCAAATAGACATCCTCAGGAAGTGCCTGTGCCCACGAATACTTCTCGCGAGCTAAAGCGGCATACTCCAAGTTCTCGGCGAGCAATGCGAGGTCCATATTCTTGAGGTCCTCGACATACATATTTGTGAGCAGATATGCTGCATCACGCTGCTGCGTCTCAGGCAACTGGGTCAAGAACTCACACAACTCCTTGTCACGACCAGACTCTGCGAGAGCCTTGTCGAGCTCCGCGTGGTAAGACTCTGGAACACCAGCAGGATAGCACACCTCACGCTTTGGCCAGAGGATAATAATCAAGGCGATAACCACGCCGATGGCAATGTACAACCAATTCTTCATCTCTATCTCTTAATTAAGGTTAATATCTTCTCTACCTCCTCCTCGTCGACAACGCGTAACGAGAACTCATCGACAGCAGCCGAGCCACCCATCGAGATGCGAGGATTGCGGTACTCCATACCGCCCAACACCATACGCTTAGCACTAAAGTGGAGTGCATCGACACCCGCCTCGAGGAGTCGCTCTGCATTTGAGGCTACCACGCCGCTACCAGCCATAATCTCGATACGTCCCGCAGCACGAGCCACGCCGCGTGCGATGTTATCCCAGCCATCGATCGCCTTGTCGTAGCCACCCGATGTGAGTATGCGTGTGCATCCCGCAGCGATAACATCCTCCACAGCTTGCTCATAGTCTGATGTCATATCGACAGCACGGTGGAACGTGGTCTCCATACCCTTCGACGCCTCAACAAGCTGGCACGTACGCTCCACATCTACCCTACCGTCGGCAGTCAAGATTCCGAATACCACACCCGTAGCACCTGCACGGCGTGCATAGTCGATATCCTGAAGCATAGTCTGGAACTCATCATCCGAGTAGAGGAAGTCGCCACCACGAGGGCGAATCATCACGCTGAGGCCGAGACCCTCGATTTGGGATACTCGCTCGATAGTGGCATACGAGGGTGTCACACCACCCTCGGCAGGCGAGGCACAAAGCTCAACACGGTCAACACCGAGGCGAGCAGCTGTGCGGCACGCATCGACCGAGTAGGCACACAACTCGGTCTTAATGGTCTTAGAGCATTTCACTTTCAATCAATTTATTAAGTACAGCATAGACGGTCAAACCCGCTACAGAGCGGATGCCTGTCTTATGCACAATATTCTTTCTATGCGAGATCACCGTATGTGGTGATATGAAGAGCTCCTGGGCAATCTCCTTATTGGTGTATCCCTTAGCCACAAGTACCAGCACATCACGCTCACGCTCCGAGAGGTCGTGGCTCTCGGCATAATTGTGCTGCACGGGGGCATCGTGAGCCTCGCCAAGTGTACGGAGAATCTCCTCCGTGGTCGAGAACATCGATACCACAGCTACGAAGGGTCGTAGAGCATCAGCCTCGCTAAGCGTAGTCTGCAGACCAACAACAGGGATCCCGGCAAACATCTCCGAAGAGTCTACCTGTCGGCCAAACGACGTAGAGACGATGACAACATCCACGCCTCCCGCCATATCGGCCTCAGACTCTGCCTCCTGAAGCGTACGGTAGGTGGCCACCACGTCGCACTCGCCACTACCGTTTATGAGAGCCTCGATGCCAGCTCTAACGACGTTGGCCGGTTCTATGATCATTACTCGTATTCGCTTCATTGCTTTAGGCTTTTTGGAGTTTTGCAACTAACGGACGCAACAGGTACATCTCAAGGTCGCTGTGGCGGCGTAGGTCGTCACGCAACATATAGATATGGTCGAGCATCGTGCAACGTAGAGCTGTTGGGACCTGCTCGGGAAGACTCTTAAATACGAGCGACGCTATGTCGTTCGTGCGGTCATCGATGTCGCCGTGTGGTGCCTCGAGCATCGAGAAGTCGGCAGCTATTGTCGCCTCGGGAGAGTCAATGACGGAGAATATGTTACGCTCCTCCTCCTCGAAGTGAGTTGCCAAGAATCGCACATAATCATTGTAGAAGCTCTTAAGTGCACGCTTCGAGAGGTCATCGCAGTGCTCCAATACCTTGTCCAGGTGAGAGGCAACGTGTGGAAGCATATAGCTCGTATAGTAGCGGTGTGAAGCACGAAGATAGCTCACCACACCCTGCAACATCTCCGAGCTAAGCTGCTCCTTATTAGGACGATAGCTCTTTGAGAGGTGCATACCACAGAGTATCAAGAAGAGATCTACGGGGTATCCATCGCGACGACAAATCTCCTCGATCGAGATATCGCCAAACGGCAGCGAGATGTTGAGTCGTAGGAATATGGACAGAAGCGAGGGATGAGAGTCTATAAGCTCGAATACCTTCATATCGGGTGAAAGTAGGAGCTGCGGGTCGTATATTTTATTCTTAGTCATTACAAATCAATCTGTTAACGCTGATATTCCGCCATTGTCGGCATTTATAGTGCAAATATAGAGATAATTTTGCAAACCACCAATCCCAATATATGGGGATGGCGAAACATCGCGTTTCACAAATTTTGGCGATTGTGTAATCGGGAAAAAGGGTGAATCTTTGCAGTGTGAAAAAAGTCCCTTGCTTGAGATAGCATTTTTTTAGCGGGCACACACGAAAAATAGTAAGATCTTTTTAGTTTTTATTGGGTAATGCTCCCTGTCCAAGGATGGGGGATAAGGGGATTGACCTTATAGGGCCAATCCCTTGTTTTTTGCAAAGAACGGAAGGGGCAAAATAGACGGAAGGGACAAAAGGGAGAAAAAGACCCAAAATTAGCAAGAGGATATTTCTTGTTAGAAGGGGTTAGGCTTGGTCTCGACAAGAAAATAGCACGGATGGGTAGTACTTTGACGTACGTCCTATTCAGGGCAATGATTGAGAGGTCGAGGATGACCCCTTATCACGAAAAATTTCTTGTTGGAAGGGGTTAGGCTTGGTCTCGACAAGAAAATAGCACAGATGGGTAGTACTTTGACGTACGTCCTATTCAGGGCAATGATTGAGAGGTCGAGGATGACCCCTTATCACGAAAAATTTCTTGTTAGAAGGGGT
>JAFYSI010000135.1 GCA_017559425.1 Alistipes sp. | reverse complement strand
TTCACAGGTTCTGAGGCTCTTCGTTGGTGCTATTCAGAGGCTGGCAAGACTACAGTTTACGAGAACTGTGTAATCAAGACAGATTTCCGTGGCTTCCACTACGATGGTATGAAAGGCGATGTAATCTTCAGAAACTGCGAGATTAATGGCTTCAATGCTTATGGTGGCGATGGTACAATCACTTTTGAGGGTTGTACATTTGGTAACGATGCTTCAAAATACAATGGCTTGAATATCTACTCTAATACAAATTTGGTTAACTGTACATTTAACTATGTTTCAGGCAAAACCAACTTCATTGATATGGAGGGTACAGGCAAGACTTTGAAAATTACCAACTGCACAGCAACTCTTGATGGTGCTGCAGCTAGTGTAGCTGATTTCGTCGGTGGTAGCAAGTTGGCTGATAACACAGTTATCTACGAGTAATCACAAAAACTCATTAAACTCTTTAGCACTCGGTCATACGGCCGAGTGCTTTTTTTTGCTCCGCTTGGACATTTCTAATGCAAAGTGTTGAAACGTAAATACTTTTTATTACCTTTGGCATCAACGATGCTCCCTCTGCAGTAGCCGTATGCAATAAATTGTCTGTAAAGTGTATTGACGTAAATTCTTTTTTGTATCTTTGGCATCGTAACGATGCATCTTCGGCATAGGCCTCGTGCAACAATTCAGCGGTAAAGTGCTTAATCGTAAATACTTTTTCGTATCTTTGGCATCGTAACGATGCATCTTCGGCATAGGCCTCGTGCAACAATTCAGCGGTAAAGTGCTTAATCGTAAATACTTTTTCGTATCTTTGTGCTTATGATTACAATCGACGAGATTCTACGAATCAGCTCCCCACAGGAGTTTGAGGCTATGGCACTGCGACTATTCGCCTTCCAGGCCCAGAGGTGTAAGCCCTATGCCGACTACATCGCACTGCTCGGCATCGAGCCGTGTGAGGTGCAGAGAGTGGAGGATATTCCATTCCTCCCCATAGAGCTATTCAAGAGCCACGACATCTACTGTGGCGAGGCAGAGCCCGAGATAATCTTCACCTCAAGTAACACCGGTGGCACTGTGCCCTCACGCCACATAATGGCATCGACAGAGGTATACCGCCGTGCCTTTGTGGCCGCATTCGAGAGCTTCTACGGCCCGATAGAGCAGTGGAGCATCTACGGCCTCCTGCCAAACTACCTCGAGCGTGAAGGGTCGTCGTTGGTATATATGGTCGACGAGATGATACGTCGTGCGGGCTCGGGAGGCTTCTACCTCAACGACTACGAGCGACTTATAGCCGATATGGAGCGTGACACCAAGCCAAAGCTCCTCCTCGGCGTGAGCTACGCCCTATGGGACCTCGCAGAGCTCTATGCCCCCAAGCTCAGCAACACAATAGTGATGGAGACGGGAGGTATGAAGGGCCGCCGCAAGGAGCTATCTAAGAGCGAGTTGCACGACATCCTCTGTCGTGGCTTCGGCGTCGACACCATCCACTCGGAGTATGGTATGGCTGAGCTAACGTCGCAGGCATACTCGCGTGGCGAGGGCATCTTCGTGCCACCACACTGGATGCGAGTCCTCGTACGCGACGTGAACGACCCTATGGACCACACACCTGCGGCGATGCGTGGCGGTGTAGACATCATCGACCTTGCAAACATCACCTCGTGTGCCTTTATCCGCACGCAGGATATGGGTCACCTCTTTGACGATGGCCGTTTTATGCTCGAGGGTCGCATCGCAGGAAGCGACATTCGCGGCTGCAACCTCCTGGTACACAACTTATAATATGAAATACAACAGCGACATACTCCGTCAGCTTCACGTCGAGCTACACGACATACTCGGCGAGGTGTGCCGTGTCTGCGACAAGGCCTCGATTCCCTATTTCATCCAGGGTGGTACGGCCATAGGTGCTCACTTCTTCGACGACATAGTCCCCTGGGACGATGATGTGGACCTCGGTATGACACGCGAGAACTACGAACGCTTCTTGCGTGAGGCACCAGCACTCCTCGGCCCCGAATACACACTCCAGGAGTTCACCACAGAGCCCGACACCCCCTTCTACTTCGCAAAGGTGCGTAAGCGTCACACACGCTTTGTCGAGAGCGAGTGGGTGGGCCTCGACATTGCCGATGGTATCTATGTCGACATATTTCCCTATGACCTTATCCCCGACAACGAGGCTCTTGCACGCAGGCAGCGTATGAAGGTCGGCTTCTGGGTTAACTGCTTTATGGCCAAGAGCGTGTGGCTCTGGAAGTGGTTCAAGAGGCCAAACAACGGAGTGGTATTTCCAAAGAGTTTCGTCTCGTGTCTTGCCATCCTTGCAGTCACCACGCTGATGTCTAAAAAGCAGATTTACAGCCGTCTACGTCGCGAGCTCACACGCTATAACGATACCGATGCCAAGCGTTACAACATTGTGCGTATGCCACTCGATATGATTGCACGCACGGCAATCGAGAATCCCGAACTACGTCAATTTGGCGAGCGTAAGCTGTGGGCACCGAGCGACCTTGAGACATACCTTCGCAGCCACTATGGCAACATCCAGAAGTGGTTGCCCGAGGAGAAGCAGCTCAACCACGCCCCAGAAGTTCTGCAGTTCAGCACACCGCTAATCTCTGCGGAGTCGGAACGTATCTCGGTCGTGATACCACTTTATAATAAGAAGGCGGAAATTGAGCGTGCTCTTCGCTCTGTCGTTGAGCAGAGCCTCAAGCCTCGCGAGATTATCGTCGTGGATGATGGCTCGACAGATGGCTCAGCAGCGATTGTGGAGCGAGTGATGAGAGAGAATCCCGAGGCTAATATACGCCTTGAGCGTCAGGAGAATAGGGGAGTTAGTGCGGCACGAAACAGAGGTATAAGCATAGCCACGGGCGACTATATAGCCCTGCTCGATGGCGACGACCGCTGGCTCTCGGGCTACATTGCCGAGGTCTGCCGACTTATGGCCTACTATCCCGATGCAGATGTCTACTCTACGGCCTTCGATATTGTCAATGGCGAGCGTCGCTATAGGGCTCAAACGCCTGAGAGTGAGGGTGTGATAGACCCTGCCAAGGAGGCTCTCTCTGGATGTTATCCCGTCATCCCGTCGACGGCTACGATTCGTCGCGAGGCACTACTCTTGGCTGGTGGCTTCCCCGAGGGAATGCGTATTGGCGAGGATCAGTGGCTGTGGGTGCGTCTTATGCAACGAGGTAGTAGATTCTGCTTCTCGCCACAGTCGCTTGTCCGTTACTCGCGTAGTGCATCGAACCGCTCGGCAGCAATATATAGAGCAGAGCAGACGGAACACTCCATAGAGGAACTTGTTAATCATAAGCAAGATACGCTTATCAATGAGTATGTAGCACGCATCGGTATTGGTAAGGCTATCACGCAGTCTGTGCGTGGCGGAACGGAGGATGCTGCAAAGGCCATTCGTGCCTTTGGCTTCACCACACGAAATCGCCGTCAGCTACGACGATTGCGACTCATTAACTCCCTGCCTAAGTGGCTTAGAGGCACGGTCGATGGTGCATATGCCGCCGTGGCGTGGATAGTAAAAAAGCGAGGTTTGTAGCCTCGCTTTTTGTTTACCATACTATGGGTGTCTTGCCCACTGACTCGAGATATCTATTGGCCTCGGAGAAGTGCTTGCAACCGAAAAATCCGCGATATGCCGATAGCGGTGATGGGTGTACTGCCTTGAGTATTAGGTTGTTATTCGGATTGGCAATAGAACCCTTCTTCTGTGCATAGCTGCCCCAGAGCATATAGACCACCTTATCCTTACGCTCGGCTATGGCACGCACCACAGCATCTGTGAATCGCTCCCAGCCTCGTCCTGCGTGCGATGCTGCCTGGTGAGCACGCACCGTGAGCACAGCATTTAGAAGCAGCACGCCCTGCTCGGCCCAGCGATCGAGCTCACCACTATCGGGTATAGGTGTTCCGATGTCGCTCTGCACCTCCTTGAAGATGTTCTGTAGCGATGGTGGAAACTGCACTCCGCGAGCCACCGAGAAGCATAGTCCGTTGGCCTGTCCAGGGCCGTGATATGGGTCCTGTCCGATGATTACCACCTTAATCTTGTCGAAGGGACACTTGTCGAAGGCACGGAATATGTTGCCACCAGCGGGGTAGACTGTGTCTGTGGCATACTCCCCCTTTACGAACTCTACAAGCTCCTCGAAGTAGGGCTTCGAGAACTCCTCGTGGAGCACCTCTTTCCAATCTTGGGCAATGCGTACTTCAGCCATATTGTGCAATTCTTAGTTTGTCGTCGTTAGTTTTATTTTGCGAAGTTAGCATTTTTTTTTAAATTTGCGAAAACGAAAAATCATTAAGCTATGCTTCGCACACTTTTACTCTCTATTGTTTCGATCATTCTCTCGGTTGCCACGCTTGCAGCCCAGACGCCTAAGAACATCATCTTCCTTATTGGCGATGGTATGAGCATCGCCTCGGTCTCGATGATGCAGCTTGTCAATAAGTATGAGCCAACAATCTTCGATAAGGCTGAGAATATAGCCCTGCAGAAGAGCTACTCGGCAGATAATCGCGTTACCGACTCTGCAGCCTCGGGTACGGCTCTTGCTACGGGCGTCAAGACTAATAACACCTACCTCGGCGTGTTGCCCGATGGTACGGCTGTGGAGTCGCTTATGGAGGTTGCTCAGCGAGAGGGTATGGCTACAGGTGTGGTTGTCACGACCTACCTCCAGCACGCTACCCCTGCGGCCTTCTATGCCCACGTTCCAAGCCGTCACGAGTATGCCCTTATCTCGGAGCAACTGCTCGATAGTAGGCTCGATGTGGCTATTGGTGGTGGTATGGCATTCTTTGCTGAGAGATATGGCGATAGGACCCAAGCGGAGGCGGCTATTGCTGCAGCTGGCTTTACGCTTGCTACCGACTTCGAGGCTACTAAGACGCTTTCGGCCGATTGTCGTGTGCTTGCCCTCTTGGCTGATAAGGAGGTTGGTGAGAATAGCGGCGACTACTTAGCCCAGGCTACAAGTAAGGCTCTCGAGTTGCTTGAGACACGCGGTGGTGATAATGGCTTTGTGCTTATGGTCGAGGGGTCGTTGATCGATGGTATGGGTCACGGCAACGATGCTGTGGCACAGCAGCGTGAGATGTTGGGCTTTATGCAGGCTATCGAGGTGGCTGTTGCCTATGCCCAGAGCCATTCCGATACCCTTGTTGTCGTCACTGCCGACCACGGCACGGGCGGTTTGACTCTTGTGAGTGCCAATGCAGACTTTACCCTTGCCGAGCAGGGTGTAGAGTTTCGCTGGACTACGGGTGGACACTCTGGCGAGATGATTCCTGTCTACCTCTACGGTGCTGGTTCAGAGCTCGTGAATGGCGTTATGGAGAACTCCGAGCTTGGTGCTCTGCTTAAAGGGGTTATTACAAAGTAATACCACTCTTTTAATCTTTTGGTCGAAACATCAAATTTTACCGGTATTTTTTGTCGGGAAAATTTGATGTTTTGCATATACTTTTTTATATTTGCAGTAGTGTTATAGGCGATTTAAAGCTTTGATTTTGAGTCGATTTTAGTCGTCAACTCTCGTAACTTACTGAGGGGGGGGGGATTTAGGTCCCCTCCCCCTCAGTCGCCGATTACATATAAAACAAACAAAAATAACTACATTATTAACTTATTAATTTTTTACTATTATGAAGGCAAAATTTTTAGCTTTGGCTGCCTTGGTACTCGGTATGGTATCTTGTCAGACCGACGTTGTTGAGGGTCTTCACGTCGACGCTAATGGCGAGGCAGAGCTCACCCTTCAGGTGGGTCTTCCTG
>JAFYSI010000134.1 GCA_017559425.1 Alistipes sp. | reverse complement strand
TGTAGAGTCTGACAACGTAACTTCTTCTGCAATTATCAACTTCGGTGTTGGTGCAGACGTTGAGTCTTTCGACTTCACTGTTCTTCCTGGCAACGTGACTGATATCACTGCAACTGTTGAGGCTATCGTTGCTGGCAGCGAGGATCTCACTATCTACAAGGCTAAGGCTGATAATCTCTCTTGGAAGGTTGCTCTTGAGGGTGCAGGTGTTTACACTGTTGTAGCTGTTCCTTATGGTAAGGGTGAGTACCGTGTTGCTGACGCTATTGCTTATGCATTCTACTATCCTGGTCTTGGTGGCACTGAGACTCCTACTGCTGAGATCTTTGTTGACTTCGACTCTGTAGTTAATATCACTGGTAATGAGGCGTATGAGGAGCAGTTCCCTGCAGCATATTTCGCAGCAGCAGCTATCGTAGCTAACGCTGATGAGATCAAGTCTGTTAAGTTGTATGTAGGTCGTGAGGATACTATCGTTGGTTCAGGTTTGGAGCGTGAGTATATCACTGCAAACTATGGTCAGGATGTAACAGCTAAGGTTCTCGAGGGCTTGGCAGCAAACAACGGTTCTATCGTACTTGGTCCTTACAACCTCAACACAGGTTCTGATGTTACTGCAATGTTCATCTTCGAGACTCTCTACGGTGAGACTCGTTTTATGGAGGCTAAGTACACTATGCCTAACGACTCTGGTTTGGATCTCGGTACTTACAACTTCGAGGAGGGTGACTATGCTGAGTTTATGGGTATTATCGGTGCAGAGGCACGTGGTTATGCTTACCTCGCAGTTGATGCATTCGAGTTCTTGGGTGTTGTAGACGCTGAGGCTAAGACTATCACTTTCGATGGTGCTGAGCCTAGCTACGAGGCATACTTGTTCAACACATTGGCATTCTACTACGACTCTGCTAAGACTATGGCTTACGGCGTATGGTCTTGCTCAGATGCAGAGTTGCAGAATGATTCTGACCTCGTTCTTTCATTCGATGAGAATGGTACAGTAACTGCTATGAAGAACTACTTCGCGTTGTGCATCCACAAGCTTGCTGACGGGTCACTCGTTGACTACGGTTTCTACTTCACTCCAGCTGTGTCTATCACAAAGGTTCAGCCCGAGGCTGCTAAGGCTTCTTTGAAGGCTTCTGCTAAGAGCTTGAACGCTGAGCTTAAGATGGCTAAGTCTGAGGTTTCATTCGTAGCTGAGTCTTGCCAGGTTAAGCGCGAGATGAAGGCTACCGCAGTACAGTTCTAATATTGCGTAAAGCATAATTCTGGTGCAGCCTGCTCCTTCGGGGGCGGGCTGCTCCTTTTTTTGCGGGTGGAAGAGACTAAGCACACGTTATCCACTCTTTTAGAGCTCGTTCCTACACTTTTTGGCAATAAACTTTTGCGGTAACAAAATTTTCGCTAACTTTGTAACGTGAGAGACTGCGAAAACTTTAATTTTTTTAATAAATAGTATGAAAAGGGTTAAATTATCTTTGTTTGCCTTGGTTGCACTCTTCGCTGCATCTTGTGTCCAGGATCCTATTATGGTCGAGGGCGGCGAGAAGACGCTTGCTGCAACCGAGAAGTTTGTCAACAAGGCTGAGAATGTTGCTCCTGGCGAGCTTATCATCTATGTTGACGAGGAGACAGCCGATGCTTGGACTGCTGACACACGCTCAGGCGAGATGGCTCTCGATGCTGTAGCCAATGAGTGCAGCGTGGAGAGTGTAAAGCAAGTATTTAATATGGCAATCAACACAGAGGCTAAGCGTGCTCAGGGTATGCACCGTTGGTTCGTTGTTAAGTTTGACAAGGAGTCAAATGTCGAGAATGTAGCTAAGACATTTGCTGAGCTTAAGTATGTTCGCCGTGTGGAGTTCTGTACAATGCTCGAGAAGCCAAAGATCACTGCTGTTCCAGTGTCA
This sequence comes from Alistipes sp., assembly GCA_017559425.1. Classification (GTDB taxonomy): domain Bacteria; phylum Bacteroidota; class Bacteroidia; order Bacteroidales; family Rikenellaceae; genus Alistipes. Next base: position 7,710 of record JAFYSI010000134.1, on the reverse strand, counting down.
GAGGCAGAGATCGCTGCAACACGTGCCTATGAGGAGCCTTTCGACGATCCTAAGCTCCCTTTGCAGTGGCACTACAACAACCGTGGTCTCAACGAGTCGATCTTCGAAGGTGCTAAGGCGGGCGAGGATATCGGTGCTTACGGTGCTTGGAAGTACACTACAGGTAACCCTGAGGTTGTCGTAGCTGTTGTCGACGAGGGTGTTAAGTACGACCACCCAGATTTGGCTGATAACATGTGGGTTAACCAGGCAGAGCTCAACGGAGTTGAGGGTGTTGATGACGACAATAATGGTTATGTAGATGATATCCACGGTATTAACGCTGTGAAGGGAACTGGTTACATCACTTGGGATCGTGTAGCATACGACGAGGGTGATTATGTGGGCGACACTGGCCACGGTACCCACGTTGCAGGCACTGTAGCTGCTGTGTCAAACAACGGTATTGGTGTTGCAGGTGTTGCAGGTGGTAATGGTACTGGCAATGGTGTCCGTATTATGTCTGTCCAGATTTTCGATGCTAACGACGGCACATCTATTGAGAATAATGCTAGGGGTATCGAGTATGCAGCCGACAATGGTGCTTGCATCTTGCAGAACTCTTGGGGCTATCCACACTCTCAGGGATCGCCAAAGAACGACAGTGCTTACTCTACTGGTACCTATGGTATAGAGCTCACTGCACTCCGCTACTTTGCGTCTAAGAGCAACTGCTCGGCAATGACTGGTAACGTGATTATCTTCGCTGCGGGTAATGATCACGCGACTATGGCTAACTACCCAGGTGCCTTCAATGAGTTTGTCTGCGTTACAGCTTATGCTCCAGATGGTTTGCCTACAACATACACCAACTATGGCCCTGGCTGTAATGTGGCTGCTCCTGGCGGTGAGACTGAGTTGTTAAAGGGTGCTTGGTCAGACAATGGTTGTGTTCTCTCTACTCTTCCAAAAGAGACTTTTGACCCTTATCTTGATCGTGCTTATGGCTCAGACTACGGTTATATGGCTGGTACATCGATGGCTTGTCCTCACGTATCGGGTGTTGCGGCATTGGTATTGTCATACGCTGTGGAGAATGGTATCCACCTTACAAATACTCAGCTCAACGACATCCTCACATCGTCAGTGCGTAATATCGACAATAGCCTCACTGGCTCTGTAGTGCGTCACAAAAATAACAAGACGGCTTATCAATTCTACCTTGATGAGTACAGGGGTAAGGTGGGTACTGGTAAGCTCGATGCTACGCTTGCGATTATGAACCTTCGTGGTGCTACTTGCGTACCTGTAACAGTGGGTGAGGAGTATGCTCTCAAGCTCGGTGAAATCGTTGGTACTGGTGACCTCAACCTCACTGTTATGCGTGAGTATGTTATTGCTGACGACGTTAAGGCTCGCCTCGGTATCTCAGCAGACTACTTCAACAACACTATCTTCATCAAGTGTGCTAAGCCAGGTATTGGCGTAATCACTGTTAAGTATGTCGCTGGTGGTACAACTGTTGGTGGTGGTGCAACTACGGGCGGTAAGCTTATGGAGAAGGAGGTAGTAATCATCTCTCGTGAGAATAACGATAACGGCGGTTGGTTGTAATCTAAAGTAGAACATATAAAATTTCAACGATATGAAGATTTTTAAGATGTTGGCAGTGGCAGCTGTGGCTCTCTTCGCAGTTGCTTGTGGCGAGAAGCCAGGTGGTCAGACTGATGGTCCATCAGTAGGTACATTTGACGCTATCGAGAACGAGTGGAAGCTCGTATCTGTTGATGGCGTGGCTAACGACTTTACAGTATATATAAAGTTTGAGGATGGTTTGTTTGCCCTCTATCAGCAGGTTTACACCTGGGATTACCGCTTCTTCGAGGGTGAGTACTCTGTAGACGCTGGTGTTCTCAGCGGTTCATACTTCGACGGTGGCGACTGGAAGACATCGTACACTGGTGGTGTATCGTCCGATGGTAAGTACCTCACACTCAAGAGCAAGGAGGCTACTCCTGTAACCTATATCTACGAGGCTTGCACAATTCCTGCAGATATCATCGAGGAGGCAACAGCTACCCGTGCTGCGGATGACGTTGTTCCATTCCTCTAATCTCTTGTGATAGGGTAGCGTCTGCTGCCTTTCGATCATTGCCCTGAATGGGATGTACGTCAAGTACTACTCATTCAGGGTAATTTATTTATCGAGACTACATCTTCAGCCTTCTGACAAGAGATTTCCCTCTTGCTGCTTGAGGTGTTGTTTTGTGCTAATATGAGTTACGATGGGGTAATATCTTCACTCATTAAAACACATTTATACTCATTATTACCCATTAAAACCCGTCATAATCCCTCATCGCCCCATTACGTCCCATCACAAAAGTCCTGAAATTCTCTAATCTTCACACTCTCGGCGAAAAAACTGCGGTGAGCGATTGCAGATAATCTTTTTTTAGTATCTTTGCATCTTGTGAGAGTGTTTTTAAGCTATGCTTACTCATAAGGCGATTAGATTTTTAACTATTTAATAACTATGAACAAAACAAAACTACTTCTTCTTGCTTTGGCTGGACTCTTCGCAGCATCGTGCGTGGCTGATGTCGCTGAGAACCAGACTATCTCTGCCGAGGCTCAGGCAGCTAAGAAGTTTGTCAACACATCTGCTGAGGCTGCTCAGGGTGAGTTGATTATCTATGTTGACGAGGCTACAGCTCAGCAGCTCGAGGCTGCAGAGGTGGCTACTCGCTCGGGTGTTATGCCACTCGACAACCTTGCTCAGGAGGTTGGTGCTACCAACCTTAAGCCTGTATTCAACCTCGCTGTAAATGGCGATGTTAAGCGTGCTCGCGGTATGCACCGCTGGTACACTATCAGCTTCCCTGCTGAGACCAACTTGGAGGCAGTAGCCCAGAAGCTCTCAATGATTGATGTTGTTGAGCGTGTGCAGTTTGCAACAAAGATTGAGCGTCCTGTAGCTCAGGCTGTAGAGGCTGACCCTGCGTTGTGCGGTGCTACACGTTCTGACGATATGCCTTTCGACGATCCTATGCTCTACAAGCAGTGGCACTACCGCAACCTCGGCCTTCAGGAGATTCACCCACAGGCTAAGGCTGGTGCTGATGTAAACCTCTTCCCAGCGTGGGAGATTACAAAGGGCCGCCGCGATATCATCGTTGCAGTTGTCGACGAGGGTGTATGCTATGAGCACGAGGATCTTGTAGACAATATGTGGATCAATGAGGCAGAGGCAAATGGTACTGAGGGCGTTGATGACGACGGTAACGGCTATGTGGACGATGTTCACGGTTACAACTTCGCACACAACGGTCGCATCACCTGGACTCGTTCAAAGGACTCTGGTCACGGTACTCACGTTGCTGGTACTGTAGCTGCTGTTAACAACAACGGCATCGGTGTATCAGGTGTTGCTGGTGGTTCGGGTAATGGCGATGGCGTACGCATTATGTCTTGCCAGATTATCTCAGGTGAGACAGATGCTGGTGCTGGTGGTACTGCTTCAGCTGTTGAGTATGCTGCCGATATGGGTGCTTGCATCTTGCAGAACTCTTGGGGCTTCGGTGCAGGTCAGGTTGCTAACGACTCAGCATTCGCTAACGGCTCAACATCTGTAGAGCTCGAGGCTTTCCACTACTTTATGGAAACTCAGAACAATCCTAACCTCGAGGGTGGTATCATCATCTTTGCTGCAGGTAACGATGGTAAGGCTGTTGCTGGTTACCCAGGTGCTTACAATGAGATTATCGCAGTAACGGCTATCGGTCCTGACGGTCTTCCAACATACTACACCAACTACGACCGTGGTTGCAATGTAGCAGCTACAGGTGGTGAGTATGCCCCAGTTACTTGGTCTGAGCAGAGCTGTGTGTTGTCGACAGTTCCTACAAACATCGCTAAGTCGGGCTATGCCTATATGCAGGGTACATCAATGGCGTGTCCTCACGTTTCGGGTATCACAGCGTTGGCACTCTCTTACGCTATGGATAACAATATAGTCCTCTCTCTCAAGGAGTTGAAGGATATTGTTGTTAGCTCTGTAACCAATATCAATCCATCACTCTCTGGCTTCAAGACAAACGTCAGCGGTGGTACTCTTAACCTCGCTTCGTACAACAACAAGATGGGTACAGGTCTTATCGATGCTTACCGCGTGTTGATGGCTGTGCGTGGTACAAAGTGTATCGCACTCCCTATCGGCGAGGAGGTTATCATCAACGTCTCATCATACATTGGAGATGGCACTAACGACAAGATTAAGATGCTCGAGAGCGAGATCTCACAGGAAGTTATCGACGCACTCGGCATTGAGAATATTAAGTGGATGGGCGGCAAGCTTATGCTCACTTGTACTAAGCCAGGCAGTGCTCTTGTTACGTTGAAGTATGTTGCTGGTGGTAACAACGTAGGTGGTGGCCAGATCACTGGTGGTATGGAGGCCCAGCAGGAGTTTGCCTTCGTAGCTCGCTATGGCGTGACATACGACGAGGGTACTTTAGAGCCTAACAATCCTGGTGGTTGGTTGTAATAATTGTCTAACGCGTAAATTCAAGATTCGAGATATGAAAGCTATCAAAATATTTGTGCTTGCTATTCTTGCAGCTATGACAATCGTTGGTTGCGAGCCTAAGGTTAACACTCCTGAGGGTGAGAAGGGTGCTATTAGCGGCGAGTGGAAGCTCGTTGCTTGGAACGAGGCTGAGCCAGAGTTCTGTGTATATGTCGACTTCAACGACGATAACACCTTCGAGATCTATCAGCAGGTGTGGTCGTTCGATTATGAGCTCTTCACAGGTACATACACCATTAACGGCGATATCGTGACCGGTGTCTATGCTGATGGTACTAACTGGGCGTGTGGCTATAAATTTCAGAATGATGGCGACACCCTTGTGATGTACAGCCAGGAGGATAAGTCTGTGACAAGCCTCTACGAGCAGTGCGAGATCCCTACAGAGATCAAGGCTGAGGCAACTGCTACTCGCTCTGAGGAGATTGTTCCATTCTTGTAACAATTTGTTGATAATCAATCTTTGGGGTAATCTCCGTTGAGGAGTTACCCCAATTTTTTAGACCTATGAAGCGACTTTTTACACTTTTGTCACTGATGTTTGCCCTTGTTGGCTCACTCAGTGCCGAGATGGTCAGCCCAGAGAGAGCTGCCGATATTGCTCGCGGGGTGTTAGGCACAACTACGCGTTCGTGCGATGTGCGTGTGGCGTGGGATAGCTCCATCTTTGCCGAGACACGCGTTGAGCTTGTCGAGCCAACATTCTATGTCGTTACCCCTGAGCTGGGCGAGGGCTTTGTGGTTGTTGCTGCTGATGATGCAGTAGTTCCCATCTTGGCATACTCCCTTAGCTACTACGCTCCGCTAAGTGGCAACCTCCCTAAGAACTTCGAGGGCTGGCTTCGTTATGTCGATCGTGTGGTGCGTGATGCTCGTGAGCGAGGCCTTAAACCTAACAAGGCTACTGCACAGCTCTGGAACGAGGAGTTTGTGCCTGGGGATGCCGTTATGCTCAACACTGCACGCTGGAGTCAGGTGGCTCCATACAACAATCAGTGTCCAATCGAGAGTGGAGCACATAGTCTTACGGGATGTACGCAGACAGCTATGGCCATTATTATGAACCACCATCGCTGGCCAGTGGCAGCAACGGGTACAACCGAGGCCTACACTACTGTAGGTGGTCTCGATGTTCCAGCTCGCGACATTAACCACACCTACGACTGGGATAATATGCTTGAGACATACCTCGAGGGTGAGTATAACGATATTGAGGCTGAGGCTGTTGCGACGCTTATGGCCGATTTGGGCTATGCCTTTAAGGCTAACTATACGGCTATCGATACCTCTGCTCTGCCCGATATGAACGTCTTATACAAAAACTTTGGTTATAGCCACGCAACGCGACAGATTGTAAGCACCAACTCAGGTATTACATTTGACTATTGGGTCACTCTTCTTCGTCGCGAGATAGAGTCCAACAGACCCATCTACTATGTTGGATATACCTCTGAGGCTGCAGGTCACGCCTTTGTGCTCGATGGCGTAGATGCCAATGACTATTTCCACGTCAATTGGGGTTGGAATGGTCTCTACGACGGCTTCTTTATGCTCGATAACCTTCGTCTCGAGGACTATCACTTCACCGAGCGACACTGGGGTATCTTCGGTATGCAACCTATGCGTGATGGCGAGGCGGATAACTGGATGGGACTCGCCTCAGGGGGTATTGTGCTCAGGGAGAAGGAGTTCGAGAAGGACAAGCCGTTTGTTGTTGAGTCGCTTACCTATGTCAACAACTCTACCATCTTGGTGTTCGATGGCAAGGTGCGTCTTGGCGTTTGCAATGCTCAGGGAGAGTGGAAGTCGTGGGCGTCGAAGGCTTCGGATGTCTATCTGCTCTCGACATTTCAAGACTCAAAGCTCAATATCGAGGCTACGATTACCGATGATATCGAGCCAGGAGATATGCTTTGTGCATTCTACTGCAGTGACTTGAGCGACAAGTGGTACAGAATGTATGGCTCTGCCGATGGTGTTTGCGACAAGGTTGTGTTGAAGTATAGCCCTATTGGTGATACTACCTCAATGTCGTTCGACAAGAAGTCGGGAGTGCTCGTCGTTAAGTATGATAGTGATGTGAAGTCGGCACTCTACCTCTTGGGTGAGTCGGTCGAGTCGGGTGTAACTATTTCAAGAGGCCGTATGGTGCTCGACACAAAGTATTTGATTAGTGGTGCAGACTACACCATCTTGCTTCGCCGCGAGGGTGTTGAGGATAAGATGATTAGTTTCAAGTTTAACAAGGAGGAGTAATGAGAAGGCTAATATTTTTGCTGGCGGTGCTATGTGCTGCTGTCAGCTGTAAGGATAGCAGTGTCGACGATAGGGTAGAGCCAATGTTGAAGGTTACGCCCGAGAGTGTCGTGCTCAGCTACGAGAAGCAGAGCGTAGAGCTTACTGTTGAGACCAACCTCGAGGATATTGATGTTCGCGAGGAGGTGCTGTGGATAAATGTCAATGGCGTTGAGGATGGTAAGGTTCGACTCACCGTCTTGAAGAATGATGCAGATACCTCTCGCGAGGCAGATGTCACAATCACTGCTGGAGAGCTGAGCTGTAAGGTTCACATTGTGCAGAGTGCTAAGGGTGAGCTCTTGACCCTTAAGTTGGGTCATAGCTCCGAGATCCTCGACTCGCCACAGTGGGGAGGTGAGGGTGTCTCAGGCACTATCGACTGGGGTGACGGCACTAATGAGGCCTACGAGGCGGGTGCGTCGCACGAATACCCTAACGGCGATAGACATACCGCTACGTTCGTAATGGAGAATGCTACCTCGTTCGAGATTAGTCGTGTGGGGGAGATTGAGAGCCTGGAGATCTCTCTATAGATAAGAGAAGCTGTCTACCAAGGCTACTTTGTCGTTCTTTGATGTGATAATAGTGAATCTACTTCCGCTAACGAACTATCTCGTCAATGGGCAGTACGCTCAAGTACAGCCCATCGACTCGAATTTCGCCGAGCGTTGCATCTGCACTATTCTAACAACAAAAAGCTCGCTCTCAAAATGCTCATTTGCGCTAAGTAAACTTCGCTTTTTCGAGCTTAACAACGCCGCGAGTAAGCGAGAGCAGAGACCGCTTGCGGACTATGCCGAGCGTGAGCGGTGAAAAGGAACTTAAACCTAAAATTAGCTATAGTT
>JAFYSI010000133.1 GCA_017559425.1 Alistipes sp. | reverse complement strand
GTTAACGCATTGTAATCTGCGGATTTCGATTGAGATAGGAGGCTACCATTTAGATGGTGGCCTCTATTTTTTTTGCCTTTTTGTCCGATTATTCGTATCTTTGCGTTAATACCTAAATTTATATATATGAGAGCGGTAAACCCCCAAGAGACCAACCGTGCCAAGGCCTTCGAGCTATGGATGCGTTCACCAATGCCTATGGTGACAATGACTAAGTGCTTCGACATCACTCGTCTAAGACGTATAGCACGCCGCCGAGGTGTCAAGCTCAATATGCTTATGTGCTACGCTATAGGACGTGCTGCTAATGACTTCCAGGAGTTCTACTTGCTACCCGTTGGTGATAAACTTATGCAGTTCGACCACTTGGCTGTCAATACCATCGTAATGACACCTTCGGGCGATATTGTCACCTGCGACATCCCATACTCCGAGGATATTCACACTTTCGCTGCGGACTATCTACGTCTTACGGCTCAGGCCTCTTGTAGTGGTGAGGATTTTAACCTCGGTGACGACTATATGGTTATCGGCACCTCGGCACTTACCAAGTGTGAGCTCGAATCTGTAGTCAACATCTATGCTGGTTTCTATAATAACCCCTTTGTTGTCTGGGGCAAGTATCGCAAGGGTCTCTTCCGCACGAAACTACCCATATCGTTCCAGTTCCACCACACGCAGATGGATGGGCCGATATCTACAGGCTTCCTAAATAGACTTCAGGAGGTCTTTGATCGTATAGATTATTAATAGGTTATGATGATGAAAGAGATATATTTCGCTGGTGGTTGCTTCTGGGGTACGGAGCACTATCTAAAGCAGATTCGTGGCGTTGTAACCACTGAGGTGGGTTATGCTAATGGACGTGGCGAGAACCCCACGTACGAGGAGGTATATACCGATACAACTGGCTTTGTGGAGTGTGTCAAGGTGGTATACGATGCTGATGTGTTGTCGCTTGAGCGTCTTGTGGAGCTCTATTTCCACTCTATAGACCCGCTCTCGCTCAATCGCCAGGGTAACGACATCGGTACACGTTACCGCACGGGAATATACTATGTCGACGAGAGTGATAGGGTAGCTATCGAGGGTGTTTATCGCTCGGTGGAGAGGCGTGTGGGTGCAGATATCGTTGTCGAGCTTGAGCCTCTGAGCAACTTCTTCGATGCCGAGGAGTACCATCAAGACTACTTAGATAAGAATCCCGCTGGCTATTGTCATTTGCCAGCCTTCTTGTTTGAGTTTGCCCGCAAGGCGTAGTCTCAGCTAAACAAATAAAAAATAGGCCATCCGTAGGATGGCCTATTTGCTTTAAAGCGTAGTTGAACTACTCCTCCTGACGGTAAGTGTGCTCAACGTAGATTGCGTGCTGCATAGCCTCACGCTTTGCGATTGAAGGCTTTGTGAAGTACTGACGGCGACGAAGCTCCTTCAATACACCAGTACGCTCATACTTACGCTTAAACTTCTTGAGGGCACGCTCGATGTTCTCACCCTCCTTAACAGGCATAATAATCATAATCTTATACTTTTTTAAATATTTATACTCTTTGTTGTTTGTGACTCTTGGGTCACTTGTTTTGCTCTTTTAGGGTTGAGCTACCCTTGCTCATTTACAGGTTGGTCTTATATGTTTTTGTCTCCCCCCCCCTGCTCTTTTGGCGAGCTACCACTCCTATTTGCCTTCAGCTGCCTTGCAACCTCCGAACGGAAAATATTGGTATCTACTCAGAGTCCGTACCAAAATCGAGATAGGGTGCAATTCGCATTGCCTCCTCGCTGGTGAATATGTCATCATCAATCATCTCCTGAATGGTACTCCAACCTCCTTTCAATACGCGTTTGTCAATAATTACTCTGAGCATCTTACTCGTTATGTATGGGTGAGTCTTTATCTCAGATGAGGCTGCAAAGTTAATATTAATTTTTTTAATTTCAGCACTATCGCAGTAAATTTGTGGCAAAATTTGCTTAAAATTTTCAGGTGTGACGCAAGAAATCTCCGAAATCTGCTCTACGCAGTAGAAACCACCCAAATATTTGCGGTATCTCACTATCTCGTGAGCACTCTTGGGACCTATGCCACGCACACGGCAGAGCGTTGCCGAGTCGGCACTATTTATCTCTATAGGTAGCTCCTCGACACTCTCGACGCGTGGTGTCGACTCCTCGATTTCGAGCTCTGGGAAGATGAGGTATGGCTCAAGACGCTTGGCCATTGTGCTATCCACGGCGTAGCACTCGACAAACTCCTCGAAGGTGCGGTAGCCGCCTATGATGCCTCTATATCGTAGCACGAGTTGTGCCTCGCGGGCAGAGAAGCCTACGAGTGTGAGGTATCTAAGTCCCACGGTGTCGAGGCTAAAGCGGGTGAGCTGTACCTTTAGTTCGCGTCTACGCTTGGTCTCGTCACGCTCACGCTCCTCTCTCTTCTCACGCTCCTCCTGCTCCCTCTCTTCGGGGTGGAACTTGAATATGTCGTCGATGACGATTTGCGACTCTATGGCGAAGTATAGCGAGTCGGTCATACCGTTGCAGAGCACCAAGTCCTCTTTTATGCGGTATACCTTTCCGGCCTCACGCCAGCGTATTATGCCTACTGCAACCTTGCGTGGCAGTCCCGCCTCGATGAGTTCGCGATATGATGCTGTGTTGGGGTCAAACTGTTTAGGTTGCGAGGGTGTGTCATCATCTTCCGAGGCCGAGATTCTATTTAGTTCCTCGATGTCGATATCCGACGAACACCCCTTTATTGGGAAGAGTATCGAGTAGTTGACAAATAGCATAGCGAGGATCACCGCGAAGCTAATGCTATCGAGGTGTCGCTTCCACCATCTATCTCTCTTTACATTCATCGTCTGTGGTTAGTACTCTTTATGCTCGCTGCCATCATCTATCTCTTCACCTATGTAACACTCTCTTTGCCCTCTATTGTGCTACCACTCAGCTTCATCTGAGAGCCAAAGCTTGCGGTAACGGCGTGATGGTGACTCAATTAGCTCGCCAAGGCCATACTCCGCCCATCGCTCATCTACAAGGTGGATAACCTCGGGCAGTGAGGTCACAGCATTAGGGAAGCGACGTGGGTTGTCGCCATATCCTGGACGCTTCGAGCGAGCGTCGATTATGAGGGTATTGTTGTGACGTGATATGTCGCGGCGAGGGTCGGTGTTTGCCGCTGCGAGCCATAGTAGGTCACTTGCGGTCATCGATCCTGCAGCACCACGGTCGAAGAGTGCCACGAAGCGGGCCTCGATGTTGTTCTGTGTGAGATACTCCACCACGTCAACCCTCTCACGCCACTCACGCTCAGCATAGAGAATGAGGAGACCAAGCTCGTCGAAGAGCTCGGTGTTGAAGAGCTCAACGCCACCTGCAGGCTTTGCTGTGCGAGGCTTAGTATGGTGCTGAGGCTCAGCTGTTGGGTCGATGTCCGTAAGGTCTATTGCGAGCTTTGAGCCGTAGCCCGTTGTGGGCGAGCTGTGGTCGAGCACGTCGAGAATACCCTCGGAGTGTACAAGGTGTCGCTCGGGGTCAAAGTGTCTGAGCAGTGCAAATAGCTCGTTGCGTGAGCGGATGTTGGTGCTCTCGGGAGTGATGACGAGATATTTGTTGAACATCATCTGTCCCGCACCCCATAATCCTTGTGCAACCTTCTGTGGCTGACCCATATAGCGTTTTGCTATGCTCACTATCGCAAGGTTGTGTGCAGTACCCTCCACAGGCATATATAGGTCACGCACCTCAGGCTGGATAGCCAGGCGTATAGGTGCAAGGAATATAGTCTCCGTAGCCTTTGCGATGTAGGCATCCTCCATTGGAGGCACACCCACGATGGTGGCAGGGTAGACGGCATCACGACGTGATGTGATCGCCGTAACGTGGAAGCGTGGGTAGAGGTCACTCAATGAATAAAATCCTGTGTGGTCGCCAAAAGGTCCCTCCACTACGAGCTCCTCCTGAGGATCTACATATCCCTCGATCACAAAGTCGCAGTCAGCAGGCACCCAGATGTCGTTTGTTAGCGATTTGACCATCTTTACGGGCTTCTCGCGGAGCATTCCTGCAAGGAGCATCTCGTCCATATTGTCGGGCATAGGTGCTGTTGCCGCGTAGGTATATGCTGGGTCGCCACCAAGTGCTACGCTCACTGGCATTCGCTTGCCAAGACGCTTATAGGCGTCGTAGTGACGTGCTCCCGTCTTGTGACGATGCCAGTGCATACCGGTTGTGCGAGAGTCGAATATCTGCATTCGGTACATTCCGATGTTAGGGATTCCCGTCTCGGGATCTACGGTACATACCATCGGAAATGTTATGAATGGACCTCCGTCGTAGCCCCACGATGTGAGTATCGGAAGCTTAGTAAGGTCCACATTGTCGCCCATAACAACCACCTCTTGGCATTCGCCACGACCCTTCACTTTGCGTGGAAACCACTTCGATACATCCTTCAATAGGGGTAGCATCCTGAGTTTGTCCATCAAGGTGTTCTTGGGCGACATAGCACCCTTGAGCAGGGTGTCGATGCGGTGTGCAATGTCGTCGAGTGACTCGACGCCGAGAGCCATCGCAATACGGCGATCCGAGCCCATCATATTCATCAATACGGGGTAGTCGGTGCCTGTGTTCTCAAAGAGAAGTGCCTTGCCTCCACCCTCCATCTTAGATATGCGGTCGGTGATCTCCGTAATCTCAAAGCGGGTGCTCACGGGTGTGCTGATACGTTGTAGCTCACCCGCTGCCTCCAGTTGTGCGATATACTCTCTAAGTCTCATAACTATTTGAGTGCGAGGCTAAGTACCTCGTCGTTAGTTGCTACAAAGTTGAACTTCAAGCCCTCGAGATACTCGGGCTTAATCTCCTCGATATCCTTACGGTTCTCGTCCGAGAGGATGAGCTCTGTGATGCCAGCACGCTTGGCAGCGAGGATCTTCTCCTTGATGCCTCCAACGGCTGTCACACGACCACGCAACGTTGTCTCGCCAGTCATAGCGATACGCTCCTTGACCTCGCGACCAGTGTATGTCGAGACGATTGATGTGAGCATAGTGATACCTGCCGAAGGACCATCCTTAGGTATTGCACCCTCAGGAACGTGGATGTTGAGATCCCACTCCTCGAACATCTTACGGTCGATGCCGAGCTTCTCGTAGTGGGCCATAACCCACTCGTAGGCAATCGTTGCCGACTCCTTCATCACATCGCCGAGGTTACCTGTGAGGTTGAGCTTACCCTTACCTGGTGTGAGTATCGACTCGATGTAGAGGATGTCACCACCCACCTCAGTCCACGCCAGGCCTGTCACCACGCCACGCATACCCTCGATGTCGTAGCGGTCGTTGCGGAACTTAGGCTTGCCCAAAATTGGCTCGATGTCTGAAGCCTCCAATACTGTTTTGTACTCCTCCTCGAGAGCGATTGACTTGGCACGGTTGCGGGCAATCTTTGCGATGTTCTTGTC
>JAFYSI010000132.1 GCA_017559425.1 Alistipes sp. | reverse complement strand
TCCACCAGTTAGCATCGCGTGATGTGTGGTTAGCAACCCAGTCGATGATAACCTTAAGACCGAGGTCGTGAGCTGTAGCGAGGAAGTGGTCGAAATCCTCCATAGTACCGAACTCAGGGTTGATAGCCTTGTAGTCGATGATTGAGTAGTATGAGCCGAGAGTACCCTTACGGCCATCAACGCCGATAGGGCTGATAGGCATCAACCATACGATATCTACACCCATAGCCTTGAGCTCTGGGAGATACTGCTCAGCAGCAGCAAAGGTACCCTCCTGGGTAGCCTGGCGGATGTTAAGCTCGTAAACAACAGAGTTGAACTTGTCGAATGCTGGAGCCTCAGCAGCCTTCTCAGCAGGGGCAGCACAGCCAACCAATGTCGCTACGAAAGCGACCAATGCAAAAAATTTCTTCATAGTATTATGTGTTAAATTATTTGTTTACAACAACATAGCCTCGTACAGGAACATTGAGCTCGATACGGCCCTCACCCAAGCACTTAGCCTCACCGCCCTCAGTAGCAACAGCGATCTCAAGATCGCCACACTTAGCGAACTCAGGAAGCTGAACAGTGACATTAGAAGCATCATAACGGATATTGAGAGCAACCATAGTCCACTCGCCCATATAGTGACGCAAGAACACCCAAACAGCATCGTCGACATACAACGTGCGGAAGTCACCATACATCAAAGGCATAGAGTTACGACGCACGTGCAAGAGAGCCTTAGTAGCCTCAAGCTGCTTTGCCTGATAGTCATTCTCGCACTGGAAGGTCATCATATCGCGGTTATCTGGGTCGTTAGCACCAGGAACGCCATACTCATCACCCTGATAGATACAAGGAACACCAGGAACAGTCGAGATGATAGCCTTCAAGAGAAGAAGACCTGAGTGGCCCTTGAACATATCGCCTACGACAACCTCGCGGTGCCAGCCCTCAGCCTTATCGTCATACCAACCCAATGCCATATCGCCACCAGCGAGTGAGATGAAGCGTGGCTTGTCGTGGTTACCTGTGATGTTACCCATAGTGTGGTGTGAGCCATAAGCAGCCTCCGACTCCTCGACAACGGCAGCAATGTCACGCATAGAGCGGTTCTCGTCGACAATGACGTCGCGTGAGGTGTGGTAGAGGTTGAAGTCGAACTGTGAGTCGATCATACCCGACTTAACATACGAGCCGATAAGCTCCACATCGCCGTAAGTCTCACCAATCTGCCAGAGCTGACGGTCAGGCATCGATGACTTCATCTTGTGGGTGAGCATACGCCAGTAGTTGAGCGGAATATGCTTACAAGCGTCGTGGCGGAAGCCGTCGAAGTCGAAGTTACGCACCCAGTGCAAAGCTGAGTCGGTCATAGGGTCGCACACCTCTTCACGCTCAAGGTCGAGAGTTGGGATATGCTCATCAAACCAAGTGGTAAGACGTGTCTCACCATCCCACTGGCCAATATTCTTGCGGCCATCAGGCAACATAAGCTCGGTAGTCCAATCTGGGTGAGCCTGGAGCACTGGCGAGTTGATGTGGAGGTGGTTAGCAACATAGTCAAGGATCACGTTGAGCTCCTGGCCGTGTGCTGTAGAGAGCATTGTGCGAAACTCCTCGTCAGAGCCGAAACGCTTATCTACAACGGTGCTGTAGATAGGCCAGTAGCCGTGATAACCTGAGAACTTAGTATCAGGATTGTGGTTCTGACCCCACGCATCGTAAGGGTTCTGTGTGATAGGCGAAATCCAGATGGTGGTAATACCAAGATCTGTGAAAAAGCCGTCCTCAATTTTTGACGTGATACCCGCAAGGTCACCACCCTGGTAGTCAACCTTGTCCAACACCTCTGGAGAGTTGAGTTTCCAGTCGTTTGCAGTATTACCGTTGTTGAAGCGGTCGATCATCAACGAGTAGAGAATCTGTGAGTGGAAGTCCTGACGGCAAATCTGCTCAGCATCGGTAACAACCACGCCCTTCTCCAATGGCAAGAGAACGTCGTTGAAGCGGCCAGCCTCAGATGCTGCAAATACACGAATCATCGAGCGGTCGAAGTTCTTAGCTGTAGCAGGGATCTCAACGGTGATGGTGTTACCCTCAATCTTCACGTCGTAGATAACGTTGTTCTGCCACAAAGCCACAGCCTCCTTAACAGGCTCGGTAGCCTCGATAGTGATCTCCTTCTGGTCGGCAGCAACAGACGACATATAGCTTGCTGTGTTACGATTACCGCCAAGCACCACGATAGAGAGCTTCTCATCGCCGTGCCAAACGTCGAGAGTCGACACCAAAGTCTCTGCCTCGGTAGTGATCTCGAACTCCTGCCAAGCATCATCCTTAGCAGTAAGCGTAAGGCGAGCATCGTCGCAAGTGACATTGTCGGCACCCTCCCACTGTGGGTAGTAGTCGGTCATAAAGTGGGTGGTAGTACCCTGCTTGATGTTCATTGGGATGACGGTAGAGGCGTCGCCCAACTTAAGCTCGGTAGGCATTGGCGAGCACTGCACGAGCAACAACACTGCAAGCGACATAATGGCCGCTGCAGCGATGAAAAGTAGTGATTTTAGTCTCATTGTATTGTGTGTTATTAGTTAATTTACTCAATATCCATCATCCAGTCTATACCTTCGTGGAGGTTATTCTCATTGGTAAAGTCCCAATATGAGTTATTCTCCCACGTTGAGCCGTAACCCCACGCCGCTGGGTATGTGTAGAGACCGAGGCCGTGACCCTGAGCCTTACCCTCCAAGAGGTCTGGCAGCGACTCTGTACCCCAGGTGATAAGACCGATACCACCACCAGCCTTTACATCCTCGGCTAACACCTTGAGCCACTCACGCTGCTTCTGAGGCGTGTAGTTCGCAGCATTTGTCGCATCGTTCCAGTCGGGATAGTTGTACGAGTTGTCGCACCAGTCACCCATCCACTTGCCACCAACCGTACCCGTAGTAAACGAGTGTGCCGTCTCAAGAACCATTATTCGCTTACCGTGCTTCTCGACCATAGCCTTGCCCAACGCTTCAAAGTTGCGATACGAGCCCATCGTGTGACCAATGTTGGTACCTGGATACCACGACAAGGCGATGATATCGTAGTTTGTGCAACCCGCCTGCTTGTATGTATCCACATAGCCAATCTTCTCTGGGTTGGCAATATGCACAGCAGACAAGACCTCGACACCACAGTCGCGAGCATAGTCACGAACAGCATTGTGGCCATAGTTCAGGAGGCGTGCTGTGCGTGCACCGTCGTGCTGACCATTGAGCAAGAAGCCGATGTTCACCTCGTTGCCCACAGCCACGATACGAGGGTCGATACCCTCGTTGTGGAGTGCCACCAAAGAGTCATAGACCCACTTGTAAAGCTCGCCACCGAGCGTGTTCTCGTCGAGCGACTTCCAATCCTCGGGGATATTGTTGTGCTGTGCCGCTGTCGACGTATATTTGTCGTAGTCGGGCTTGAGCGTGAGCATAATGTCGAGACCCTCTGCCTTAGCACACTTGGCATCCTCAACAACACGCTCCCACTGCTGCCAGTCGATCGTCACGCCATTAATCTCATTAAAAGCTGCCCTATCGAGCTGCAGACGCACGATGTTTGCTCCGTGCTCCTTCACCGACTTATATGGGTTGGTCACCTCGCCACGCTCGCGATATACCAGACCAAAGTCGATAAGGTAGTTTGCAAACGACATAGTAGTACCCTTGTAGAACGTCTCCACCTCGGGCACAGGGTCGGGCGTTGGCTGTTCGGGGTCGGGCTCTGGTTTTGGCTCCTCCTGATTAGGGCTATCAGGGAAGATTGGAGAGTCACTCTCGCCACACGCCACCATCGAAAATACCAAGAGAGGCACTATGCCCCATAGTAGCTTTCTCATACTCACTGTCGTTTTAGTTAGGGGTCGGGAGGCCGATCAAAGCCGCCCGACCAATGATTACCACGCACGCACGTGTGTGCGTGCGTGGTATATTAAAGGAATTAGATTGCTGGCACCTCACCAGCCACCATTACATACATAATGCAAGCAGTTGGATTGAAGTAGATATCATAAGTACCAGTTGTTGATACAGATAGGTTATCGCTATTACCACCGTGCTTAAGAGTCATTGCCTCACCAATTAC
>JAFYSI010000131.1 GCA_017559425.1 Alistipes sp. | reverse complement strand
TAATAACCACTCCCGTCCACTGGGCAACCACCGAGCCGAGAGCAATGCCCTCGAGGCCCATAGTGCCAACAATCGAGAAAAGGTAGCTGCAACCGATATGTATCAGGTTGACGACGATTGCCACGCTCATAGGTATCACCGCATTCTGCATTCCCGTTAGCCAGCCGTTGAAGGCAAAGAGCATAATGCCCGCTGGCACTGCCCAGATGCGTGTGTAGAAATATTTGGCTATGATGGTGTCTAACGCCACATCGTCAGTGCTCATAAAGCGTATAGATAATTCGCCAATAGGGTATTGCAACGCAAAGGCGATGATGCCAACGCCCAAGGCCACAGCCAACGAACGCCACAACATAAGTGTGCACTCGTGGCTTCGGTTTGCTCCGAATGCCTGTGCCGTAAGGCCGCTCGTACCCATACGGATGAACGAGGTGTTCCAATATATAAAATTAAATATGGTAACACCAATCGACAAGGCTCCAATCGTGGTCGCTGCATCGCTGCCACCAACGTGACCAGCAATCACGGTCGAGGCAATACCCATTAGAGGCACTGTGATGTTCGAAATAATATTAGGTATCGCAATGCGAAGTATCTCTCTGTTCATTGTAGTAAAATCATTACGTTGCAAAGGTAATATATTTCGCGGTTTTTGGTATAATTTTTGTAAAAGTTTGTAATCGCCAAAAAAATAGTTACCTTTGCAGGCTAATTTCTATAAAGTATTTATAAACAATGAAAAACAAGAACACAGACTCAACAGCAAACCTTTCACGTTTTGCTCGTGATAAGCGTCAGCGTGTAAGCTCTACAGAGCGTGTTGAGCGAAATCCTCGTCCTCGCCGTGAGGCCGATAATGAGGGTTACAACGATTTCCGTACTAAGACAGAAACTCCAGCACGTCGTTCGTCATTCAACCCACACTTTACTGCAGATAACCGTCTGCGTCCAGAGTATGAGCGTATGAACAATCGTCGAGAGGAGAATAACTTTAATAATGAGCGTACTGGCGAGTTCCGCCCACGTCGCAATGATGAGCGTACTGGTGAGTTCCGTCCACGCCGCAACGAGGAGCGTACTGGCGAGTTCCGTCCACGTCGCAACGAGGAGCGTACTGGCGAGTTCCGTCCACGCCGCAATGATGAGCGTACTGGTGAGTTCCGTCCACGCCGCAACGAGGAGCGTACTGGCGAGTTCCGCCCACGTTGCAATGATGAGCGTACTGGTGAGTTCCGCCCACGTCGCAATGATGAGCGTACTGGCGAGTTCCGCAAGAACGATAACCGCAAGGGTGGCTTTGGCTCAGCTGATAGTCGCACACGCACTGCCGATGGCAAGAAGCGTAGCGCTGCACCTCGTCGCGAGGATAAGCCAAAGGCATACCCTAAGTACAATCCTAACAAGCAGACTGGCGAGATTCGTCTCAACCGCTTTATCTCACAGTCGGGTGTATGCTCACGTCGTGAGGCAGATGAGTTTATCCTTGCAGGTGTTGTGACCGTAAATGGCCAGGTGGTAACTGAGCTCGGTACCAAGATTATGCCTACTGACGAGGTTCGCTTCAACGATGAGAAGCTCCAGGGTGAGAAGAATGTTTACCTTGTGCTCAACAAGCCAAAGGGTTACGTTACTTCACTCGACGATCCACACGCCGACAAGACCGTTATGGATCTTGTGCGTGGTGCGTGCACCGAGCGTGTTTACCCTGTAGGTCGCCTTGATAAGAACTCTCTAGGTCTCTTGCTTATTACCAACGATGGCGACATCACACGTCAGCTCACACACCCATCATACCACAAGAAGAAGATCTATCAGGTAACCCTCGATAAGCCTTTGACTCGTGCAGATATGGATTCACTCACTGAGGGTATCACCCTCGAGGATGGTGACATCTTCGCTGATGAGGTGGCATACGCATCTGAGGATAAGCGTACTGTAGGTGTTGAGATTCACTCTGGCCGTAACCGTATCGTGCGTCGTATGTTCGAGCACCTCGGCTATGTTGTTCAGAAACTCGATCGTGTATACTACGCAGGTCTTACAAAGAAGAACCTCAAGCGTGGTGCTTGGCGATTCCTCACTAAGGATGAGGTTATGCGTCTTAAGACTGGCCAGTACGAGTAATTTCTTGTGATAAGGGGTCATCTGCGACCTCTCAATTGTCAGCCCGAATGGGAAATACGTTGAGTATGTCTCATTCGGGCTCTCTCTTTATTGACACTAAATTAGCATCCTTCTGACAAGAAATTTAATTTGGAGTGGGGTGTATAAAAGTAAAAAAAGGATAGGCCTTGGCCTATCCTTTTGTGTTATAATTCTTTAACTAGTCGCTCTAATTCGTTGATATCTTCCTCGTGTGTTGCCCAGCTTGTTACGAAGCGAACTATGCTCTGCTCCTTGCCACGGGGACCCCAGTAGTCGAACGAGGCACTCTCGCGGAGCTTGTCAATTACCGCATTAGGAAGTCGCACAAACTGCTGATTTGTTGGTGACTCAATTACAATTTCATATCCCGATGAGCGGAATATCTCCCTGAGTCTTATGGCGAGTGTGGTGGCGTGGCGGCCAAGACGCTCGTAGAGTCCATCGTGGAACATTGCACCAAACTGTAGACCTAACAAGCGACCTTTAGCAAGAAGAGCTCCGTGTTGCTTAACGAGTGGAAAGAGGTTCTTGAGAAGCTTGCGGTTGGTCACCACAAGAGCCTCGCCAAAGAGTGTTCCCATCTTCGTACCACCGATATAGAATACGTCGGCAAGGCGAGCGACATCCTGCAGCGTGAAGTCGGCGTCGTTGGAGCCAAGAGCGTAGCCCAGTCGTGCACCATCAATATATAAAGGTATCTCGCGATTACGACATACCTCGTTGAGTTTTGTGAGCTCCTCGAGCGAGTATATCGTGCCATACTCCGTAGGCTGTGAAATATACAGCATTCCAGGTGCTACCATATGCTGATATGTCTCGTCGGCATAGAACTCCGCAATGAAATGCTCCACATCCTCGGCCTTGACCTTGCCCTCGTAGTGGGGGAGTGTGAGCACCTTATGGCCTGATGCCTCGATTGCTCCCGACTCGTGAACAGCAATATGACCACTCTCGGCGGCTAACACTCCCTCGTGGCGAGCGAGCAAGCCATCGATGGCTGTCGCATTTGTCTGCGTGCCTCCTACAAGGAACATAACCTCTGCGTCGCTACACCCCGTAGCCTTGCGGATAAGTTCCTTGGCCTTGATGGTGTATGGGTCGTTGCCATAGCCAGCGGTAAGCTCCAGGTTGGTGCGTACCAGGGCATCGAGCACCTCGGGGTGTGCTCCAGCCATATAGTCGGAGTCGAAGCGTATCATCGTCTATCGTCTAAATGTGAAAACTGTAGCGTTGCTCTTGTTTACATATGAGAAGAACTCCTCGGCAGGGTCGCACATATCTTTCGAGAGGAGGAAAGGCTCGCTGTAGAATATCTCGCTGAGGTTGCCATTATCATCCTCGGCAATACCAGCAAAGAGCCAACGCTCCTGGTCGCTATAGCTATAGTACATATCCATCATCTCGGGGTTGTTGGCGTAGTCGTACATCAACAGATCCTCGAGGAATGCCTCCTCTGAGTACTCCACACGCATCCACTCCTCGTACCACCAGAAGTAGAGTTTGTCGGTTGGAATGTTGGTTTTAGCCTCGACAATAGCCACACACTCGCAGTTAGAGAGCGTGTTCTTATATGAACTGTCAAGTGCGATAATCTCCTGTGAGTCGAAGAGTTTGATAATGTCGATACTTTCGATATATGCCTCGCTAGTACCCGCCTCCAATGATGTGAAGCGGTATGAGAACATATCGGTTGTTGGGAGGTTGTTCTCGATTCCAAATGCGACTACAACATACTCTGTTGTAGGCATAAGAGGGGTGAGGGCCTCGCTAAATGCGTTCTTGAAGATTGCTGGGTCGAAGTTCTCGATGATGAAAATCATCTGCTCGTACTCGCTCTCGTATGGAGGCAACTGTGACGCTGCAAGGAATACGCAGGCATACTCCTCACCCTTCTTTGAAGGTGTCACGGTGAGCATTGCGTTGTACTGTGTGATATCTGTAACCTCAATCTTGATTGTAAGGTCGCTCTTGTTGCTCTCCTGGGTTGTGAAGTATGCAACTGTAGGCTCAGAGCAGAGGATTGGTGTCTGTTCGTTGCTTACGGCAAAGCATACGACCATATAGTTCGTATTTGGTGTCAGTCGCTCATTGCGTGTCACCTCGCCGCTATGGCAAAACTGCTTAGCAGGGATGCCTTGGTTGTTAATAAGCTCGTTAAAGGTGTCAAGAGCTGTGTTGCGGTAGTGCACTAGATAATCGGTGTTAAACTCTGCACCCTCAGGTAAATAGTAGTTGTTGGTCTCGGGAACGATATAACTGTAGTATAGGCCATCATAGCCGTTTGGAGTCATTGTCACTGCTACGCTATTGCCGTTTACCTCTGCATCGATATTGAACTCGATATTCTGCAATTCTGGAGCTGTGGTTGTGATTACTTCGTAGTAGACCTCTGTTGTCGCCTTGTAGCTATTGCCCTCGACATTCACACCATAGCAATATACGACATACTCGGTTGCGGGGTAGAGGTTTGTCACCTTATAGCCCATTTTGTCGCCTTTAGCAATCCACTTCATACCCTCCAAAAACTCACGAATGGTGATGCCGTAGTAGTTGGCGTAGTCGCTAAGCATTGCAAGGTCATCATCGATAAGCTCCTCGAGGGTGTCGATACCGTTTGCCACAAAGTGCTTCTTTTCGGCAAAGAGCACCACATACTCAGCCTCCGTATCTTCAGGAATGATGTTAAGGCTAATCTCTCTATGTTTTATCGTCTTGCCATCGAAGCTAAATGGCTTTACAGTGTCACTATTTGGCTCATCGACCCCTGGTTGTGGTTCGTTGTTACAGGCCGTGGCGAGGGTGGCGAATGTCAAAATAAGGGTTAGGTAGCGTAGTAATAGTCTCATATTTTACTTTTTTATTCATTATTATGAGGCAAAGATATTAAAAAATGGTGAATAATGACAAAAAATTTTATTAACTTTGCACTTAAATCCTATAACTATGAAGGAGAACTATCAAGCCCAAATAGAGAAGAGCATAGAGCAGCTGTTCAGCTATCTTAGCAATCGTGCAACAAGTGAAGAGATCTTAAGAATGCGTCAGGCATTCGAGTTTGCCGCTGAGGCTCATAGCGAGCAGAAACGTAAGAGTGGCGAGCCATTCATTATGCACCCAATAGCTGTGGCGAGCATCGTTGCCCGTGAGTTAGAGCTCGGTGATGGTCCAATCATCTCAGCATTTCTACACGACGTGGTTGAGGATACAGACTATACAGTCGAGGATATCCGCTCACGCTTTGGCGATGATGTAGCATTCCTTGTCGACACCGTTACTAAGCGTAAGAAGGATAGCTATCAGCACTCGAAGCAGATTGATAACTATCGACAGATTCTTGAGTCGGTGCACTACGATATTCGAGCTCTGCTCATTAAGCTGGCCGACCGTCTGCACAATATGCGTACGCTTGATAGTATGCGTGCCGACAAGCAGATGAAGATCGCTGGTGAGACCGACTACTTCTACGCTCCGCTTGCCAATCGTCTTGGCCTCTACCATATTAAGACAGAACTTGAGAATCTCTCGTTCCGCTATCGTTGTCCTCGTGACTATGCCGATGTTGAGCGACTTTTGGCTGAGGAGCGTACTGCAAATCGTCCGCGTCTCGAGCGATTTATAACTAAGATCTCAGATATTTTGGCCTTGGCGGGTATCGATGCACGCACAGAGATTTGTTATCGTAAGCCATATAGCATTTGGCGTAAGATGCAGTCGAAGGGTTGCGACATTAAACACGTCGACGGCAAGCACTATATTCGTATTATCTATCCTAATAGTCCGACAGTCGGCGAAAAGGCAACAAGTCTCTTGATCTACTCGGCACTTACTGACCACTTCAAGGAGAAACCTGGAAGCGTGGCGAACTATATCGATGCTCCTAAGGAGAATGGTTATCAGAGCTTCCACGTTAAGCTGCTTAGCGAGCAGGGTGTCTGGGAGGAGGTTCATATCTCCTCTGAGCGTATGGTGCGTAACTCTCGTCTCGGCTGTGCTGCGGAGCGTACGGAGGACAATGTGAAGGCTTGGCTCGAGAAGTTTAAAGCTGTGTTGCAGGATGTAGCTGAGGATAACCACGATATTGAGTTTATGGATGGCGTTACGATGAGCTTCTATAATGATGATATTATGGTATTTACGCCTAAGGGGCGTGGAGTAATTCTCCCTAAGGGAGCGACAGCTCTCGACTTTGCATTTGAGATTCATAGCGAGGTGGGATCGAAGGCGGTATATGCTCGTATCAATGGCAAGCTTTCGTCACTGCGTACGGTGCTTCATCGCGGTGATTGTGTGGAGGTTGGTACTGCTGACGATGCGAAGCCCGAACTTGACTGGATGGAGCACGTCTCGACATATCGTGCGAAGCGTTATTTGCGTGGATATTTTGCCAATATGCCTCGCCTTGAGTATGAGCGTTGCGAGCGTTGTCATCCGCTGCCTGGTGATGAGGTAATCGGCTTTAAGGCTCCAAATGGCGAAATTACTCTACACAAGCGTGACTGTCCTCACGCCATTCGTCTTGCGTCGCAGCACGGAGATTCGATTTTGGCACAAAATTTCCCAGAGAATGAGTCTTTCTTGTATCCTGTCCGTATTCGTATTACAGGTATTGATCGTTATCATTTGATGAGTGATCTAATCGACTGTATTACAGATAAGTTACATCTTACAATGTTGTCGCTTGCAACCGAAAATATCGATAGAATAGCGATATGTACAATCGACTTCTCGGTCCACTCTCTACACCAGTTGCAGCAGGCTATGGATAGCATTGCTCGCATTGATGGTATTGACGAGGTGATGCGTCTTAATTATTCAAAATAGGAGTAATTTATTCAAAAATAGCTAAGGGGGTTATTCGATTACAGTCGGATGACCCTCGATTTTTTTTGTGTCTATTTCTCGATGCTCCTACCTTTAGGTAGGTTTATTTTACCTTTTTTACAATAAACTTGCCTCAAGATGCGTTATAACGAATAAAAAATTGTATCTTTGCCTCTTGATTATGATGAGAACCTATTGCATAGTTTTGCTCTTTGTCGCAACGATGTTTGCGGCTTGTGGCAGTGGCGACACCTTCATTGGTGGTGCCAAGGGTAAGCGTGTAGTCGCTACAGTTGATGATAATGAGCTCTTGCTCCGCGACATCCTCGCCGAGATGCCTGAGGGTCTTACGGGCATAGACAGTGCTACGTTTGTGCGTATGTACACCGACCACTGGGTACTCAATCAACTTAAAATTGCTCGTGCTAATGAGGTGCTCACCTCGCACAAGGATATCGACCGCCTTGTGGAGGACTATCGCCAGACACTGATTATGCGTCAGCTCGATCAGTACTATGTCGACCAGGAGCTTGTCACAGATATCACTAGTCGTGAGATTGCGGCACACTACCGTATGCACTCCTCACAGTTTGTGCTCGACCACCACAAGGTGCGTGGTGTGCTTGTGCGCGTGTCTGACAAGTTTCGTAACACCTCTGCCCTTAGCGAGGCTATGCATAAAGTGGCAAGCGATGGTGTTATGGAGCTTAACGCATTTGTTGAGAAGCACTCGTTGCAGATCACTGACCTCTCGACTGAGTGGGTTACGTTCTCAGACTTTTTAAGTTATCTTCCAACAGTTCGTACCCGTTCGTATGATAACCTTTTGCAGACTGGCAAGGTCCAGAGTATGAAGTCCGACGATGTTGTCTTTTACTTCGTAATTCTCGATGTTGCCAAGAAGGGTAGTGTTGCCCCGCTGCAGTGTGTGGAGGATGATATCCGTCGTATGCTCTATGCTGAGCGTCGCTCTGAAATCGTGAAACGCTATGAGCAGCAGCTCAAGTATGAGGCTATTGAGAGCGGTCGTGTAACAGTCGATGATGCTACGCTTATGGATGCAATGAGCAATCGTCCTAAGATGAACGATAACACCGTTGTAGTTCAGGAGGGTCGCGATGTTGCAAAGGAGGAGGATGCCCCAAAGCGTGAGGAGAAGTCGAATGAGGCGGAGTCAAAACAAAGTGACGAGGCAAAGTCTAATGATGATAAATCTGGGGATACGGCTGCAGATAAGTCGGAGTCTGAGGTAGAGGATAAGAGCGGTGATGAGCAAGCGTCGTCTAACGAGGCACAGACACAAAAGTCGGAGCAGGGTAGCGACGATAGCAATGTTAGTGCGTCAGACTCTGAGGAGTAAAAATGTAAACGAAAAATATAGAAAGCAAAAATATATCTATGCGTAAGATAATTCTTTATGCGGTGACTGCCGCAATTGTGATATCAGCTGCCATCTGTGTTACTGCACAACGCCGTCAGGTGGTGCTTGATAAGGTCGTAGCTGTTGTTGGTGGCTCCTCGATTCTCTACTCTGAGCTCACGGAGCTTGCTGAGGCTATTGTGACTCAGCGTCGGCAGATGGGTTACACGTCAGACCGTGACCCTATGCACGAGGCTCTTGAGACCCTCTTGGAACAGAAACTGCTCTATAATCAGGCTCTTCTCGACTCTGTGGAGATCTCGCAGAGTGAGGTTAACTCGCGTATCGAGGCCTATCTGCAATCCCTTATTGAGGAGGCTGGAGGTATTCAGGCTCTCGAGGTTCGCGAACATATGCCTATCTTCAACTATCGAGAGATGTTGCGTAACCGCTACGAGGAGCAGGCATATGCTCAAGCTATGCAGGCAAATGTAATCGGTAAGGTTACCATCGTGCCAGGTGAGGTGGAGCGTTTCTATCGTCGTATCGACAAGGATAGCCTCCCAATCATTGGCGAGCAGTATGTCTATGCTCAGATTACACGCTTCCCTGCATCGATGATGGAGGCAAAGCAGCGTACCAAGGAGCGTTTGTTGGATATGCGTGAGCGTATCATCACGGGTCAGACAAGCTTTGCTGTGCTTGCCCGTATGTACTCTGTTGATGGCTCGGCACTCTATGGCGGTGAGATGCAGCCAGCACCATCGTCGATGTATGTTCGTCCATTTGCTGAGGCTCTCGAGAAGCTGAAGCCTGGTCAGGTGTCGGAGATTGTGGAGACTGAGTTCGGATTCCATATCATCGAGCTCATCGACAAGAAGGGCGAGTTGTATCACTGTCGTCACATTGTGCTTCGTCCAACTTATACACGCGAGGAGTTGATGCAGCCAGCACATATGCTCGATAGTATTGCACGACTCATCCGTCTCGACTCGCTTAAGTTTGAGGATGCTGCCCTTCGTTTCTCGGACGATGCGTCATCAAAGATGAATGGTGGTATCGTCTCGAATCACGATGTCTTGGCTCGTCAGGGTGTCTACGATGGAGCTCGACTCACTGCTACTCGCTTTCTTAAGGAGGATTTTGGTCTTGAGGGTGGTAAGGCTTTGGAGGACTACAATGCCTTGATGCGTCTCAAGGTGGGTGAGATTTCAGACTCGTTCCAGACTACAGACTTTAGTGGTAACCAGATGAGCAAGATTGTGAAGCTCGTAGAGATTGTCCCATCGCACGTCGCTTCGCTCGAGGATGACTATGTGCGTCTTGAGGAGATGGCCTTGAATCAGAAGCGTGAGCGAGTGTTCCGCGAGTGGCTGAACCGTAAGATAGAGTCGATGTATATCTATATCGATCCAGAGTATCGCGGTTGGCAGTTTGAGAATCGTAAATGGATTAAGTAGAAGATTAGGTAATCGAGATGTTTCGTAAAAAAATAGCAACGCTTATTGTTCTATCGCTTGTAGCAGGACTATTTCTTTATGCTGCAAGCGGTAAGATGTTTATTCGCTACTCAACACTTCAGAATGGAGAGCCTGTCGAGGCCTCATCAAAACTTGAGGCTACTGTTACTCAGCAGAAGGGTGGATCTACCGATCGACGAATGGTCGATATGACGGCAGATGATAGCTACCTTATCGAGAAGGGAGACTCAACAATCTTTATCCTTGTTGGACACTTTGCAGCACATCACAACGGTGCTGTTATCCTTGCAGATAGTGCCGTGCGTTACTCTAACCAGAGTTTCGAGTGCTTTGGTAATGTGCTCATCAACCAAAATTCGACATATATCTATGGCGAGCGTGCCGAGTATAACCGTATGAACAACACTGCAAAGGTATACTCTAAGCTTGTCAAGATTGTCGATGAGGATGCGGTGATGTATACCTATGAGTGTAAGTTTAATACTGCTAAGTCATTAGGTGAGTTCGGTGGCGGATGCTATGTCGATAAGGGCGAGAGCCATCTCGAGGCCGACCGTGGATTCTATAACACAAAGACTCACGAACTTAAGGCCATCAATCGCGTGCAGATGCGTGATGAGACCTACCAGGTGCTTAGCGACTCTGTGATTTTCAATACCCAGACAGAGGATGCTCAGTACTTCACTAATACACATATTTGGAACGATAAGGATGAGTATCTCTTTGCTGACGCTGGTAGCTACACTAAGAATAACGATTTGCACCACTTGACAAAGAGTGCCTACATCCTCTCGCCTGAGCGTGAGATTTGGAGTGATACTATTATGTATTACCGTCGTGATGGCCATATCGTTGCTCGCCGAAATATTCAAGTTGACGATACTACGCAAAAGATCCTTGGTTTTGCCGACTATGCCGAGTGGTGGGATGATCCAGGTAATGCCTTCTTCACGCGTCGTCCATCGATGATTAACTACGATCCAGAGCTTACTGATTCGATCTATCTCTCGGCCGACACATTGTGGATGTACACTATCCCTGTGCGTCCTGAGCCTGTACAGCAGGATACTACCCAAAAGTCGCAGCGTGAGGGGCGTTCAGAGTCTAATCCTGATCAGCCTACTGAGGGTCGCAATGAGGAGTTGCGTGAGGAGCTTGCAGACCAGGCAAATGGCTCTGAGCCTACAGATGGTAATGAACCAAGAGGCGAAGAGGGTCGTGGTGAGGCAAAGAGACCTGATGAGCGTGGCGAGAAATCCGCAAATGCACCTGAGCGTGGTGAGACTAAGAAGCCAGAACAGCGTGGCGGCGAGAAGCCTGCGTCGGGTGAGCGTGGCTCTGAGCAGCCTGTGCCAGGGTCTCAGCAACGTCCCGATGGTGCTAATCCATCACGTCCTACGAGTGACGGTCCTGTGCCAAATATGAATCGCGATAGTGTGGCTCGTGGTGAGCAGTTAACTGCCGATAGTATTGTGGTTGATAGCGTCGCTGTTGATACAACGAAGTATACTGCAAAGCAGTTGCGACGTCGTTCGAAGGCTATCGCTCGTGCACAACGAGACTCCGTGAAGGCCATTAAGCTTGCTGTTAGGGATTCAATAAATGCCATTGAGAGGGCTCGCATAGACTCTATCCAGAAGATTAAGGATTCGATTCTTCGTATGAAGATTGATACAATCATTGCTGAGCGTATCGCTCGTAGCTCACGTCTTGCCGATGAAGAGGCAGCACGCATCGAGCGTATCAAGCAGAAGGCAGAGCAGCGTCGCCGTCATAAGATCGATAAGGCTAAGGCTCGTGCCCTCAAGCGTGGAAAGGTCTATAAGGGTGAGGAGTATGCTATCGAGGATAGCGTGGCGACTGACACAATTATTCCTGCTGCTGATGTAGCCGACTCGCTTGATGTTGATATGTTGGCCGATTCGCTCGCTGCTGACTCACTACAGCTCGATACTATTGAGCGAAATGCTGAGATACCTGCAGATAGTGTCTACAAGATGATTAAGGCCTACCGTCGTGTCAAGATGTTCCGTTCCGATTCGCAGATGATTTGTGACTCGCTTGTGACACTGAACACCGACTCTGTAGTGCGTATGTATATCAACCCCGTGATGTGGAACGATAGTAATCAGATTGAGTCGGACTCAACGTGGGTATATACAAGAAATCAGAAGATTACCAAGGCCCACTTTATGGGTGCACCAATTATGGGTGCTCAGATTGATACTGCCTGCTACAACCAGGTGAAGGGTAAGGATATGACTGCATACTTCACCAATGGTCAGGTGTCACGCTACGATGTCGATGGCAATGCCCAGACACTCTACTATATGCAGGAGGAGGATGCTCCAGATGTCACAGCGTTGATGTATATCGAGAGTTCGGCAATCAGCTTCTACCTAGATGAGGGTCAGATGGATCACATCTCCTTTAAGCAGAATCCAGAGTATGTGCTATATCCGATGAATCTGATTCCCGATACCCAGGAGCGTATTCTTCAGGGTTTTGTGTGGAACGATACGTTGCGTCCTTCACGCGAGCAGATCTGTGACCGTCGTCCTCGTAGTTCAAGACGAATAAATGTTGCAAACTTGCGAAAGCCTACATTCCCAATCACTGAGCGTATTGACTATGATCGTCGCCGATTGGTGGAGAATCGTATGTGGAAGGATCGTGCCGATAGGCTCACGCCAGATGTTATCGAGTGGCGTAATTCGTGTCCATCGTATAAGAATAGACGTAAGTAATGAGAAGAGATATAAATATTGTATCAATGGTGTTGGGTGGACTCTTTATGATGTTCACCTCATCACTTTATGCTCAGTCGTCAGTGGGCTGTGATGCTCACCGCACACGACTTATCCCTTACCCTTCAGCTTCGGCTGCCGAGACTCAAGGCTTGGAACGACAGAAATATATGCAGCCAATCACCGAGTGGGAGCGTCCTGAGAACACCCTGTTGCGTGGAAAGTTTACCTTCCCATTCTCGTGGCTTGAGCGTCAGGTATATCTCCGTGTCGAAGATGCCTACTTGCCTTATGAGGTCTATGTTAATGGTAAATTTGCAGGATCGTCACGCAATGGTTTTGCTGCTTCAGAGTTTAATATTACCAAGATTTCGTGTGAGGATACCAACAATGTTGAGATACGTCTGCTCTCTGCTGAGGAGGTAAACAAGATAGAGTGTTTTGAGCGAGGGGCTAATATGCTCAAGGTCTTTATCGTGTCGCAACCTCGTGTGCGTGTGCGTGATATTTCGTGGAGTGCAGAGGTCGGAAAGCAGGGTGTTGTGAATAGCAACTTCGAGGTCGTGATGCACAATGCTACTGTGGGAGATAAGGTCTCTACGCTCTATTATGAGCTATATCTCAACGATACCATTCGTCTTGGTGGAGGACGTCGTGATGTGGCTCTGGGTAGATATGGTGTCGATACGATGCGTTTTGGACTCCCTGTGCCTGACTCGGTATTGTGGGGCGGCGGCAAACGTAGCAACGTGCGTCTCTTGCTCAAGAATCGTGTCGAGGGTCGTGATGTGGAGTTCTACGACTTCCCTGTTTCGCTTGTCGACCTACGTTATGAGGATGGTAAGTTCCGTATTAACAATAGTGATCAAACTATTGAGTTTTCACCTATGTCGCCAGCATCGACCGTTGCCGATGTTGCCCGTGCTGTTCAGTGTGGTGTTCGCAGTATTCGCTTTACGGCTGGATGCGTCTCGGAGGAGGTACTCAACTACTGCGATGCTGAGGGTCTCTTCGTGGCACTCACAGCTCCTATAAATTCATCGTCATCGGGAAACTCGCGAAAGCGTGGTGGCAACCCATCGAACGACCCCAGGTGGCGAGAGGAGTATGTTGCACGAACACTTCAAATGTATTACACAACAAAGC
>JAFYSI010000130.1 GCA_017559425.1 Alistipes sp. | reverse complement strand
AGCTCTGTCATTTCTTCAAATGTTTTCTTTCGTGGTCTTCCCATACCTGGTGGTCGCCCTCGCTTCTTAGTGATGAGTAGTGCGTCAATACCTTGCTCTCGGAACACCCTAAGCCAAACACTTAATCTTGCTGCACTTACTCCATATTTTAACGAGGCTTGCACCAAAGTTAAGTGATTTTTCTCAATATCAAGCACAATTTGTTGTTTTATTTCTCCAATTGGCTGAGTGTAAGGCTTACGGCGAAGAACTGATGTGCCGTGTTGCTGGTAGAGTAACCACATACATTTAAGACGTTCGCTACTAATACCAAACTTTTTGTGTATGCGGTCTATCGAATAACCTTCTTCGAGCAGCCTCATATACTTGAGCAATGCTCCATAATCGTGCTTTTTACGCATAAAGAAACCCCAAAAGTTTTGTGTCTAAACTTTTGGGGTCACTTTAATCAAATTAGGCAGGCTCTTTTCATTGGTGGTGCATTATTACTGTTTAGCAGATTATCAGTGTGCCGACCAATGCGTCTCTGACACACTTCGTCCGATCAGCACATTATAAGTCACATCTACAATAGAGAAGCTATCTGTATAAAAACACTAAAGGCGGCCCTAAGGTCGCCTTTAGTATTAGTTCCCAAGGGAATCTAATCCAAATTATTTCTGTGCGAAGAAGTTCTTAATCTCCTCGTCCTCCAAAATGTTCTGAGTCTGGAAAACGTATGCACCAGTCTTCTCTGACTTAACCATCTTGATGCACTTTGTGTACTTCTTTGCGTTACCCGTCTTAAGGGTTGCAACTACTTTCTTTGCCATACTTTACCTACTTCATTAAAATTACTTAATCTCACGGTGTAAAGTTACTCGCTTCAAGTAAGGATTGTACTTCTTACGCTCCAAACGGTCAGGAGTATTCTTCTTGTTCTTGGTAGTAACGTAGCGTGACATACCTGCTACGCCGCTCTCCTTCTGCTCTGTGCACTCCAAGATTACCTGCACTCTGTTACCTTTCTTTGCCATTTTCTGTTACCTAATTTTTAGTAAACCTTCTTAGCAGCCTTAGCCTCACGAAGTGCAGCTGCAAGACCCTTCTTGTTGATTGTTTTGATACCGGCTACTGACACCTTCAAAGTGATCCAGCGGCCCTCCTCCTCTGACCAAAAACGCTTTGTTCTCAAGTTTGGAGAGAACTTACGCTTGGTGCGGATGTGCGAGTGAGAAACGTTGTTACCCACCATCGCTACCTTACCTGTGATTTCACAAACTTTCATTGTACTTTATTTTTACATTTTCTACCACCGTGGCAGAAAAACGCACAAAGATAGGCAAAATATTTTATTCTGCAAGTCTAAACCACACACTTTTATACTCTTTTCGACAAAAAAAACGAGGAGTTATTCGCTTTTTATCGAACAACTCCTCGAAAACTCTATGCCAAAGCTCCTGTTTTACCCTAAAACTTAAGGGTTAGCTCGTATGGTGTACTACCGAGCGAGAACTTGCAAATTAAGGTCTGACCAGCCTTGACATCGTAGCTAAAACCACCTCGTGCTGCAATGGAACCGTTATACACAGCAACACCCGTAGCGGCATCGACAAGCTCGACAGTTGAGGCGTGCTTTAGCTCGAATGAGAGCTTTTTAGAGGCCTTGTCGTAAGTGATATTCACACCCTCAGCAAGTTCTTTTGGCGAGGCGACAACAAGTAACTCGTCGTTGGTAAGAGTTATATCGCTACCACGTGCCCACTGCCAATCATCAGAGTACTCGCCCTTATAGTAGATTCTGAGGCGATCGCCCTCACTTAGACTGGTGGTAATGGTGGTTGATACCCACTGATTCACATAGGTATAATAGCCAGCACTAAGAGTGATATCATAGGTCTTCAACTCCTGCTTCCACTCACCATTCTTATCGCATAAAACCAACTTAACAGAGCCATTAAACTTTGCAATACCATTATTTCTAAATCCGCCGAGAAGGCTATAGAACGATACATTCTGCGAGTATGAGGTCTCTTCGTTAGTTATACCTCTAAACATAAGCACATTGTCGCTATAGAGCGGAATAAGCTGGATGTCGTCGACATAGGTAGATGTACCATCCTTATCAGGCTCAAGACCTACAATGGCAGCCTGATCAAGATAGTACTCAATAGATGGGATAAGGAAATAGCCGTTACCATAACCTCCCCAACCGAAGTTAAAGTGAAAACGATTCTCCGTATCGTAGCCATCAACGACAAAGGCGTGACCACCACCCGTAGCACTCATACCACTGAAATAGGTAGGGCCATATCGCTTAATATTCTCACGAATGATATCGTTCCACTCCTGACTAGTATAGCTATTGCCACTCAACAATCTCAGCGACTTAGCGTACTTGAAATACTCTGCCAAGGCCACGATAACATTTCCATCGTAGGCACCCGAGCCATTAGGGTGGTACATCATCTGCACCGCTGTACCCATATCCTTCATAAGAGCTGCTACAGCATTACCCTGAGCAGTGGTATAGCCATTATTATAGTCCGAGAGCATCTTGCTATATTCGTACGTACGACCCAGTTTATTCTCTGGAACAGTATAAGTATAACCCGACGAATGGTCGTAGCTATATTCGGGTGTTGTGCCGACACCACAATCTGGCCACTTATGGTAGTAACAGATAATAGACATCGCAGTAGCCACACAACCAGTCACTGAGCGTGTGCCATTGATTTTGGGAGCTTCGAGATTGAACGGCTCAGACTGATTCCAGATGGCTGTCTCAAGGAGGAGTGCATCATAGCTGCGTGTAGATAGTTTGTTGGCACCGCCACTGATAGGCTTAGCCACCTGGCGAGCACTCTCCACCTGGCGACACCACGCCTCGAGAATCGCCTCTGTTGCCTCGGCCATATTATCTACATCGATGGTTGTATTGAGCGAATAGGCAATAATAGGCTCTACATTACTGTCGCCAGCAACGACTACAAAGCCATCCTTGCTGCCCTTATTAAATATATACATAAGTGAGCTATTAAGCGTGCTGCCCACAGCCGACTTAGAGCCAATGACATCACCCGCCCACTCGAGGGTTATCTCTCCTGCTACTGAACGTGTAGAGTGCGAAGCAAAGAAGTCCTCTGCAATCTGACGAGCACGCTGCTCTCCAATAGGTCCTGCAAAAAGCACCGACGATGAGAGAAGCAACAGCACAACAAGAAGTATCTTTTTCATAGTTTACGCAGTTTAGAAGTTAGAAAAATCGATCTCGCTGACACCTGCACACGACTCCATAGAGAACTGCAATGCACTCTGCGACTCAATGGTAATTGTATGCTCAAGCTCGCCATCATAATAGACATATTTCTCAGCACTATTTAGAGCCGACATATAGCCATCACCCCAATAGACATAACCTGTTATAGCTGAGCTGCCATACAACCAAGGGAAACTCACCCACTCACCACTATGCTGAATCACAACGTTCTGCCACTCTACATCACCACTCGTATCAAAGGTCCTCATTGGCTGGATAGTGTTACGCTCGAGTATTATGCTATTTGTTGTACTCTTAGGGAATATTGTACCATCATCGAAGGTTACCACCACGCTGATACCTCCACTAAGCTCCACAGGAGGCAGAGTAAAGTAGAAATCTGTAGGCATAGACGAGAGTTGCACACCATCGCCACAGTCCAATATAATAGTATCAGTATGATTATCCTGGCTTGTATTCCACAAGACAGATCCGTCGATGTTGACATACATAGAGCCGGCAATTGCCGAAGGGGTAGTGGAATTGCCGGAAAGCGTAATGCTCTTAACAACTTTATCGCCAGTGAGCGAGAGACGGATATAGCTCATAAGATTCTTAAACTTATAGGTTTTACCATCGTTACTTACTCCCAGCATAGCGTTAGTATTCAGTCCATAGCTCTGTTCCTTATAATACTGAACAGATGGCACAGTTGTAGAGAAGGCTGGCGTACCATCATTGTAATAGGCAATAATAAGATCTGCCAAGTAGAGGGCATAGTACTTATTTTTGTAGTCTATATTCGAGTTTTGATAGTTGTAGCTTCCAAGATATGAGAAGCTACCGCTACGATCACCCGTCTTACCATCAAACCCCCAAACCTCTACATCCTTACTATGGAACACCGTAATCTGGTCACCCTCGGTCCATACTGTCTGCTTGCTACTATTGAGCTCCACGCGTGTATCAGCCTCCAGGTCACCGATCGAGGCATATATTTTGTTATCAGCAACGATATTTGATCTCTGCTCCTCGACTGAATCCTGCACACACGACACACCTAGTGTCGCCAAGAGTGCAAAAAGCAAAATCTTTCTCATAGCTACCAATCCATTTCTTCGTTCTCATCTGTATCCTCGAGCGAGTATGCAAAACCCTGCTCAACCTCTACCTCCACAATCTCAATATCAGGAGATTGATATCTATCTGACTCAAATTTCATACTGACAATCCCTTATTTATTCTCACTATTTCGACGACTGATTGCGAAGCAAGTAGCGATACACTCTTACCTCATCTGGATCGCCCATCTCCTTACCCTCGACATCAGAGAGCTTCACACACAATTCCTTTGGCTTGCGTGAGTTAATTTGACACGATGACAACTTCATCACAATGTTGCACGACGCGTGGCCCGTGTCGCACGTAAGATTTGTGCCGATGCCGAACATACACTTTATACGTCCCTCGCAAGCCTTCTTAATCTTCACAGCCTTCTCGAAGTTAAGCGAATCACTGAAGACAATAGACTTGGTCATTGGATCGATACCCAGCTCCTTATAGCGGTTAATGGCCATATCGATAAATGCAATTGGGTCGCCTGAGTCCTGACGCACACCGTCAAACAAGCACGCGTGTTTCTTCGAGAAGTTGTTGAAGAATACCTCCGAACCGAAGCTATCAGTAAGAGCTGTGCCGAGGTAACCATCGTAGACCTTTACCCAATCTTCCATTGTTAGGTAGTTAGCGTTACGAGGACCACCATTCACCGCAGCAATAAACATAGGGAGCTCGTGAGGATAGGTACCAATCATCTTCATATCGAGTTCCATAGCGAGGTGGCAGTTCGACGTACCAGTACATCCACAAGGGTTATTCTTAAGGTGCTTAACGACCATACGCTGCACATCGTACGAGAAGCGGCGACGTGTACCAAAATCTGAGAAGATAAGACCATTCTCGCGAGCAATCTGCTCCTTCTGCTCAAGGCGAGCAATCATAGCCTCAGCATCGTAGCTATTACGCAAGTGGAAGAGCTCTGAGACTGTTGCAAGCACAGGAATCTCGTAGAGCGTAACCTTATACATATAGTCGGTCACGTTAATCTGAAGATGTCCCTCCTCATCGAGCCACACATTGAGCTTTGAGGCATCAAAGCGGAAGCCTCGCAACCACTCGAAATAGTTCTGAGGGATATACTTACAGTTTTTAATCATATACTCAAACTCATCGTCCGAGAGCGAGATACGCTCCAAGGCCTTGAACTCGGCCTTAAGGTCATCGAGGAAGTCCTCGTCGAAGACTGTCTTCTCTCGGTCGTTGAACGTGAACGTACCAATAGCCTGGGGATAGAGTTTGAAGTAGGCGTACGAAGTAGTAAACTTGTACAAGTCGGTGTCTAAGATTGAGCGAATCATAGCTTTATATTAGTTTTCAATTATAATCTTTTAAGCTCCTCATAGAGCATCTCAATAGCGTAGGCCGATGCACGACTAATAATCTGCGAGCGGTCAGTACCGCAGTTACGCATCACAGCAATAGTCTTCTCGGGTGTTGCCACAGCCATCCATACAGTACCCACTGGTTTAGCCTCGGAACCTCCTCCAGGACCAGCAATGCCCGTTGTAGCGATGGCATAGTCGGCACCCGCAACACTACGCACGCCCTCGGCCATCTGACGTGCCACCTGCTCGCTGACTGCACCGTATGTCTCAATATCGGTCATATTTACATTGATGATATCACACTTAGCCTCGTTCGAGTAGCTCACAACGCCCGCCATAAAGTATTGCGACGCTCCCGCCATAGCTGTAAACTTAGAGGCTATAGTACCACCCGTACAACTCTCAGCAACAGCGAGTTTAAGACCTTTCGCGGTAAGAATTTCGTGAATAAGCTGCTCAACAGACGACCCCTCCAAGCCAACAATATTATCGCCAATAATGGCTCTCAAAGCCTCAAAATGGCGAGCAATCTCTCGCTCTGCCATCTCGCCATCGACGCCATAGGCAGATAGGCGGAGACGCACAATATTGGGTGCTGGCAGATAGGCCAAATGAAGATACTCAGGCAAAGCATCTTCCCACTCCGCGATACGCTCAGCAAGCAACGACTCGGCAATGCCGCGAGTAATAAGCGTGCGGTGAACAATCTGCTGCAACGTAAAGCGACTCCTAAGACGTGGCAACACCTCGTCCTGCATCAAATGCTCCATCTCGAATGGCACACCTGGAAGCGAGACAATAACACCACCATCTGCCGTATCAAACCACATTCCTGGAGCTGTGCCGTGGGCATTATGCAGCACAGTACAGCACTTTGGCACCATTGCCTGACAGCGGTTAAGCTCCGTAAATGGGATACCACGACGCTCAAGGAGCTGTCGGACGTGCTCGCCCTCTGTGGCATTATACTCAAGCTCCGAGCCGAAATATTTGGCTAATGTATGCTTAGTGATATCATCCTTTGTAGGACCGAGACCTCCTGTGATAATTACCACCTCCGAGGTGCGAACTACCCTATCGATGGTCTCGACAATAGCTTCGCTGTTATCTCCAATAGAGCACTTCTCGGCAATCTGAATACCGAGGTTATTGAGGTGGCGAGCAATCGAGACTGTGTTAGTATCGACAATCTGTCCGATGAGTATCTCGTCGCCAATCGTTATAATCGTTGCCTTCATAATCTACGCATTGTTATTGACAATTTTACGTGCTGCAGCACGCAGCAGTTTAAGCCCATTCTCACGTACGCCACTACTTAGGGCCACCAACGATGCACCCGCCTCGAACATTCGTGCAACATCCTCTGGGGTCATCATACCGCCACTACCAATGATTGGATAGTTATTGCCACTACGCTCCGCTACATAACGCACAACTTTGAGAGCTCGCTCCGTGAGCAACTGGCCACACATAGCACCCTTATCCTTTGTTGCAAGCTCGGTAGATCCTGAGACCGCCTCAATACCGTCAAGCGGAGTCTCAATAAGGATATCTACGACCATATCAAGCTCTTCGTGACTCATATCGGGCGATATTTTCACAAGGATTGGGCGATAGTCAAGCTGACCACGACGAAACTCAAACATCGGCTCGATGAGCGACAAAATCTCCTCGCGACTGCGAGGCACATAACGCTTTGATGCAGTATTACACGAGAGATTAACCACAAAAAAGTCGACATACTGATACATATTGCGGAATACGCGGAGATACTCCTTAACAATATTTTTTTGTGGCGTTGTGGTGAGCTTTCCGATGTTACAACCTATGACAAGATTGCGGGTATACTTATTGCGTCGACGCACATTGTGCATTACATATTCAAGGCCACGATTAGGTGCTCCCGAGTTGTTAATCAGTGAGTTTAGCTTACGAAGACGATGGATGCGAGGGCGTGGCGTACCAGGTTGTGGACGTGGTGTCACAGAGCCAATCTCCACAAAACCAAAGCCCGATGCTGAGAGTTCAGCAAGGTAGTCACCGTTAGAGTCGAAACCTGCCGCAATGCCAATAGGATTACGGAAATGAATCCCCATAACCTCACGTTCAAGAGAGACATCTTTAGGTGCCAACGTCTGCTTTAGACCCCACTTACCGAATGGTAGATAGCCGGCAAAACGCAACATCGCAAGACGGATGTTGTGGGTAACTTCGGCTGGGAATAGGCGTATTATGTATTGAAAAAGTGAGCGTCTCATCGCCATTAATCAATGATTAATAGCACAAATATACAAATAAAAGGCTAAGGTTGTAACCTTTAACACATATTTATTTTACATCGCGAGTTTCGACAGCGTGGAACGCTCAACAAAGACTAAAAATATTCTACTCGATAGACATAGCTATTTCGCATCTTCTCAAACTCCTCAGGGTGCAATTTAAGGTAGAGACTCTCTTCCGAAATAGGATAGTAATTTTCAATCGAAGAACACATCTCCTTCCAACTAATCAACTGCACATTAGTGGGTACAACCTCAATAGGATACCACCCCACAAGTGGCAATGAGAATCGTCGTGCTATCGCATTGACAACCATCGACGTAGCATTAGCCTTTCCCTGCAGAGAATAGCCCGCAACGTGAGGCGTAGCCATAGAACTTTTAGATAAGATATCAGGCTCAATATTAGGCTCATTCTCCCACACATCAAAATAGTATCTATGCGACGAATCAGCCACTGCTCGATTATCAACCACCCCACCTCGCGAGGCGTTAAGAATCACCGCATTGGGCTGCATCAAACCTAACAGGTACTCACCGACCAAATGGTGGGTCGAAGCATCGTACGGAGTGTGAAACGTAAGAATATCACAACACTTTGCCAACTCCTCGACGCTACGGAAGTCACCACCCTCACGCTCCTTACGAGGCGGATCGCACATAAGCACCTCAAATCCCCAATGACGAGCATACTCAACAACAAGCGAGCCTACGCAACCTATACCAACAACACCGAGTCGATAATCGCTCGGCTTACCGCCATTGGTCAAGACCACCTCTCTCAACACCGCTGCAACCCACTGCAACACACCTCGAGCATTACAGCCCTTGGCATTTATAACCTCAATACCTTGACGCTTGCAGTAGTCAAGATCGATATGATCCATACCTATCGTAGCAGTAGCGATAAACTTCACCTTTGAACCACTAAGAAGTTCCTCATCGCAGCGTGTTCGGGTACGCACAACGAGTACGTCAGCATCACCAAGAACATCTCGCGTGATATTACCACCCTTGATATAACAGACATCACCGTATGGCTCAAGGACGCCACGAATAAAGGGTATGTCGGAGTCAATAATATAGTGCATAACCTCTTGTTGTTATATTTTACTCTGTAAAATCTGAACAAAGATAGAAAAAATTCTAAAAATAATATTATATTTGCACGATATTTTAGTGCCGGCAGGTAAATATGTTTGACCCTAAAAACACTATGTATATGCAGGATAGAAAGTTCAACCCCAATGCCCTTATTCCCGACAACGGAAACTACTTCGGATTCCCTCTTGAGCCCGAAGATGCAGCCTTGGTACTTATCTCTGCTCCGTGGGACACGACTGTCTCAACACGTGCAGGTAGCTCATACGCTCCCGATGCAATCATCGAGGCCTCTCGTTTTATCGACTTCTACGAGCCATTAGCGCCCAATAGTTGGCGTAAGGGTATTGCAACGGCACCTATCGACTACTCTATCCAGGATCTCTCGCACCGACTACGCTCCGATGCCGACAAAATTATCTCTCTTAGCCACTCCGATGCTGAGTACATCTTCGAAAACAGACTTCACGAGCGTCGTCTGCGTCGCATCAACGAGGCCTCAATGAGCGTCAACGACAAAATCTACAAACAGTCTAAACAGTGGTTGGAGCTGGGCAAAATTGTAGGCTTGGTTGGTGGTGACCAATCTACGGCATACGGCAACATCCGTGCTATGGGTGAGTACCACGAGCATATAGGCATCCTACATATCGACGCAAGTTGCAACCTCAAAGAGAACCACTACGGATTCACCCACTCACACTCATCGATTATGCACAACGTATTGCGTGATGTGGAGGGTGTCGACCGTCTTGTTGCAGTTGGCGTGCGTGAGTTCAGCCCCGATGAGTGGGAGCGTGCCGAGAACGACGAGCGTATCAAGCTATTCACTGGTCAGCACATCTGGTCATCCCACTTCGAAGGTATCAACTGGTCAACCATTGCCAATGAGATAGTTGAGTCTTTACCTGAAAAGGTCTACATATCGCTCGACATCGACGGCCTTACCATCGAGTGTTCGCCACACACAGGAACAACAATCTCGGGTGGTCTCCGATTTCCAGAGGTCGTCTATCTTCTCGGCAAGATCGTAGCCTCAGATCGCAAGATTGTAGGCTTCGACCTCACTGAGGTAGTACCCGACGTCGACGACAAGACCGATGCAACTATCGCAGCTCGTCTACTTTTCAAGATGTGCAGTATGGCACTCAAATATTCTGAGAACGAAGACGTACTATAACAGAAAACCCAAGAAACGAACCTATAAAACCAAATAGTCTATGTTTACAAAGTTTGGAAGGGTGAAGCGTATGCACATCCTGTCACAGCGAGGACAAAACTTTCTTCAGGCACCCTGGGCTGGCGGAATAGTCTTGGTTGTCTGCGTAATCATCGCAATGCTGTTGGCCAACCTTCCAGCAACATCGCACCTCTATCACAAACTTTTACATATGGAGCTCGGCCTATGGGTCGATGGTAGACTCTTCCCTGAGGCTATGACGGTTGAGAAGTTTGTCAACGACGCCCTGATGGTGATCTTCTTTTTCACCGTGGGTCTCGAGATTCGCCGCGAGCTATCGCACGGACAGCTCTCCACACCCAAGAAGGCCATCCTACCAATTGTGGCAGCCCTGGGAGGTATGCTCGCCCCTGCACTCATCTACACAGCCTTCAACTTCGGCACTGAGACAATCAGCGGCTGGGGTATTCCGACAGCTACGGATATCGCCTTTGCAATAGGTATTATGTCACTACTCGGCAGCCGCGTACCTATTGCCCTAAAGGTATTCCTCACGGCACTTGCTGTTGCTGATGACTTGGGAGCAATCCTTGTCATTGCCCTATTCTACGGACAGACACCAAACCTCCTGCTCTTGGGTATCGCAATACTCATTATGGTGGGCGTCTACTTTATGCGTCGCCTCGGGGAGTTCAGAATGATTGCCTACCTCGTGCCTGCCTGCATCGTGTGGATTCTATTCTACTATTCGGGGGTTCACGCCACAATATCGGGCGTTGCTATGGCTATGCTCATCCCAACAACACCTCGCTACAGCCGTTCGTACTACCTCCATAAGGCCGATATGATCGAGAAGGAGATTATTGCTGCCGACCAGATCAAGGATAAGAACGAGGCCGAGGAAGAGCGTCTCTACCACATCCACCGTATGAAGCAGATATCAAACGGTGCTGAAAGTATGAGCCACCGCGTTGAGCACCTCCTTATGCCATACGTCAACTTTTTGATTATGCCAATCTTTGCCCTCGTGAATGCGGGCG
Organism: Alistipes sp.; assembly: GCA_017559425.1. GTDB lineage: Bacteria > Bacteroidota > Bacteroidia > Bacteroidales > Rikenellaceae > Alistipes. The sequence continues at coordinate 5,470 of JAFYSI010000130.1, read as the reverse complement.
TGCATATCGAGTCGATGGAGTATTTCAACATCTTTGAGTATAGTCCAGAGCTCGGCTCAATTGGTATGGGTATATTCTTTGGTCTGGTGCTTGGCAAGCCTCTCGGCATCTCGCTCTTCAGCTACATTGCCATCAAACTCGGCATAGCTGAGCGTCCTACTGGTGCAACGTGGGGAATGCTCTTTGCCGTGGCTTGCTTGGGAGGTATTGGTTTCACTATGTCGATCTTTGTCGACAACCTCGCCTTTAGTCCCGAGACACAACTCGACTTTATAAATAAGGGTAAGATATCGATTCTTTTGGCCTCTACTACAGCGGCAATACTCGGTTCGATACTCATTATCATAATGCACAGAAAGCAAAACAGAGAATAAAAATATGAAGAAGACCATCTTGGCCCTTGCCCTACTCACCATTGTGGGCAGCGTGGCTTGTAACCGTGGCAGCGTTGCCACAAAGGAGTATCAACTCGAAAACGGCATCGACTCAGTATCGTATGCCCTCGGTATGAACATTGGACTCAACCTCTTGGAGAAGGATTCACTACTCAACGTCGACGTGCTGTGTGAGGCTATCAAGGATACATACCTCGGTAATGCAAAGCTCAACGATGACGAGGCACGCTACGCCTTTATGAAGTATATGAACTTCGACGTCTACGAACGCACCAAGGCTCTCGAGAATCAGTTCTTGGAGGATTTGCGTAAAGGCGACAGAAAGTATGTTGCAACAAATTCTGGTCTTACATACAAGATTATTGAGCTCGGCGACATCAAGAAGTCATCGCGAAACAATCGAGACACTATGGTTATGAACTACCGCATATTCAATGTTGCTGGCGAAAAGCTCGACACAACACACTTTGACAAGAACCAAGTGCGTGTAACTCTTAGCCAGATGCCAAGGGGTATCCAGGAGGCATTGCGACTCATCGGTCCTGGCGGACATATTATGGCCTGGGTACCATCTGCCCTTGCATTTAGCTCGGCTGGTTGCGACTCGCTTGGCGTAAAGCCCAATCAGATGCTCTTCTATGAGATTCGCCTCAACGACATAATTAAACGATAGTTAAGACTTAATAATTTAATAAAATCTATGAAGAAAATCCTTATTGCCGTGGCCCTCATTGCCACACTCGGCTCGTGCAGCCACAAGCCAAAGCTCTACTTCGATGATGTAGAGTGCAAGACCGTAAACAACCCAGAGGCAGAGTTCGACACTTTGTCTTACGCCTTGGGTATGAACTACGCCCTCTACCTCCAGCTCAATGTTCCAGAGCTCAAGTACGACAACGAGCTTATGGCTCAGACCTATATCGAGATGTTGGAGCGAGGCTTCAAGTCATTCGCTGAGATCGAGGCTGCTCGTAATGAGTTCAGCAAGTATCAGCAGTCACACCTTGCAAAATATATGAAGGCTAAGAGAAATCGTATACTCTCACACAATGCCATTATACCAGAGGTCTACGATGAGGAGTTCACTAACACAATGTTTACCTCAATGTCATCGCGTACAAATGCCCTCGAACTATTGACTCACAACACTCCATACAATGCCCACTACATTGCTATGGCTATCCGCGATGCAAAAGGTGTTGCTGCCGACAGTCTCATCAACAGCACGATGAAAATTACAGTTGAGCAGATGATAAACCAGCTAAAAATGAAGCAGGGGAATATTATTGCTGAAAACATTAAGGTACAGGCAGACTCTTGGATGGCCGATATCGCTACACGCCCAGGCGTTCAGGCGTTGGATGTCAACGGTGACACCATCTACTACCGCATCAACAGTGCTGGCGGTGTCAAGCCAGAGGAGAAGGATAGCATTGTTGTCAACTACGAGGTCTACAGCTTCCGTGGTCGCCTTATAGAGTCTACAAAGTCTCGTATCAAAATGATCAAAGAGACTATCGAGTTTATCAAGGGAGACAAAGAGATTACCGACGAGAAACGCAACATTTTTCTTGAGTATAACAAGGAGCAGCTCGCAAAGGTAGATAGAATGGTACTCAAAGACTTCCGTATTGAGGCTATCAAGCAGTGCTTGCCTCTGGTTGGCGAGTACGGTAGCATCACCATCTGGACACCAGCAAAGTTTGGTCCTCGCTCACAAATGCTTGCTGCTGGCGAGCCTGTTGTCATCAATATTGAGCTTAAAAGGGTTATCGAGGGCAGCAATGTAGTCATCCCTGCGACCCCTAAGAAGTTCCCTGGCAAGCAGATGCCTGGCAAGGTATCGATTGAGCCACAGCAGGGCGGCAAGAACACCACTGTTCAGCCTGTAACCCTCACCCCAGCAACAAAGGGTGAGCAGCGTCCTATCTCTATTAAGCGTGTTGCACCTGAGAAGAAGTAACAGCAACGATCAGAGATAATTCCACAATATTACAACAAAAGGAGTGCATTTGCACTCCTTTTGCATTATACCTATTTTATGTAATAGTTCTTCCAATGCTCTATTGCTCGACGCATACCCTCTGCCTCCTCAATCTCTTGAAGTATCAACAAGGAACTCATCTCGGCACATCTTGCCCTCACAAGCTCATTAAATTTTGCACTCTTGGCACTACATTGATTATTGTCTCGGTAACTAAGGCCAATGTTTTCGATGAATTGAATATAGGCTCTCTTGTCGAAGAGTAGCGAGTAGTTACCGCCATTAATCTTTCCCATACGCCAGAGGTAGGCATCAAGCATATCGTACTGCTGATAACCTCCAAAGAGGGCGTTGTCATCAAAGATATCAACGCGTAGCTCATCAAGTGCCTCAATATAGTTCTCTATAGACTCCTTTATCTGTTGCAAATTACCATACTTACCACCCTTCAAGTTTTTGTAGAGCTTTGGATACATCTCGATAGCCAAACTATCGTAGATGGGGAACCCGAGCGGGTACTCCTCTCTTTGCTGCAAAAGAGCGTAGTAGGCATACTTCGACATAAGCGACATCTGCTTACTACCCTCCTCAAGATTCTTGCGTATACCGTAGCTCGCAGAGAACAGCCCCTTGCCATCCTTCCCTCCAATAGCAATGATGTAAAAGTAGTCAGCAGCCTCACGCTCATTACCTAGACTCAGGATGCTCTCTGCCATATCCTCGAAAGAGAAATAGCTATAGGCGGCATTTGTCGAGTATAGCGAATCGATAACGACAAGACGAAGCATCACAGAGGGCTCGTTATAGCTCTCGTTCGACGTAGTCTGAAATATCTGATTTATCATCGCACGTTGCTGAATGTAGGAGAATCCCTCATCCACACCTCGTTTCGACTTCTGTGAGTGGCTTGATGATGCTATCATTGGCACTATATGCTCCATCATCTCCCGAACATCACTCTTCTTCATATTCATAGTAGTAACATTATTTAGATTCAGTGCAGCAAACCAACAAAGATAACTCTTTGTCCAATAATTACAGAACAGAATCTATTACTCCTCTATTGGCGTCTCAAGCATAGTCTCATCCTCAAGGTCGGCAGCCGCAAGAATCTTAGAGTTCTGCTGCTTCTTGGTTGGCAAGCCGAGCTTTTTGAGTCGTTCACCAAGGCGTACTATATTATTATTACCCGTATGCATACGCTTGTAGGCATCGTCGTACTTAGTCTTAGCATCTGTCAACGCCTTGCCTACCCCCTCAAGCGACTCACTAAAGGCTACAAGCTGCTCATAAAGTTTGGTGGCCTTATCAACAATCTCCGCCTGATTCTTGCTCTGAGCATCGCGACGCCACATATCGCCCACCATCTTGAGAAGTGCAAAGAGGTTGGTTGGCGACGAGATGATCACCTTACGCTCATAGGCATCCGACCATATCTTGTTATCAGCCTTCAAAGCCTCGAGAAAGGCAGGCTCAGCAGGCACAAACATAACCACAAAATCAGGCGAGTTGGTAAGACGCTCGTAACCCTTCGAGGAAAGACCCATAAAGTGTCGACGGACAGAGTCTACGTGGGCCTCAATAGCCTTGCGACGATCGAGCTCAGTCTCGGCCTCGGTATAGCGAATATAGTCAGTCAAAGAGACCTTCGAGTCGATGATAATGCTACGATCTTCTGGCAAGAGCAACACTACATCGGGACGCAGATTAGCACCCTCCTCACTCTTAAAGTTTTGCTGAACCTGATAGTGGATACCACGCACTAAACCAGTACTTTCGAGAATGGTCTCAAGATAGACCTCACCCCAGTCGCCCTGCACCTTAGAGTTGCCCTTGAGTGCATCGGTAAGGTTTGCTGCCGACGAGGTCATCTGCTGGTTAAGCTTAAGCAGGTTATCGAGCTCACTCTTAAGCATTCCTCGCTGCTCATTCTCCTCGGCGTAGATTCGCTCAACACGCTCACGAAACTCTGCAATATTATCCTTAAACGGTTTGAGCATTAGGTCTATCGAGTCACGATTTGTTTGTCTCAAACTATGCTGATGCTCTGTAAGGATCTCCTGGGCTAAGTTACGAAACTCCACCCTTAGTCTGGCCTCACCCTCCTCACGGTTGCGGTGCATATCATCGATTGCTCGTTTGAGTGAGTCTCGCTCGCTAGCCGTACGGACGTGCGACATACGCTCGACGTTAAGCAGCCTCTCTGACTCTTCATTTCGAGACTTTAGCTCCATAAACTGAGCCTCTCGCTCCTCGAGACGCACCTTTGCTACCTGGCACTCTCGATATCGTTCACCAAGTTCTGCTTTGAGTCTTTCAAGTTCTGTATAATCTGCGTCGACTTGCGATTGCAGCTCCTTCTCGCTTCTATTCCACGATAGCTTCAATACGACAAGTAGCACAGCAAGTATGATGATTAAAACAAGGAAAATAGTTGCTATAGTAGTCATTTTACTCAAAATTTAGGGTTGTCATCACTACAAAGATACAAAACTATTCGAAGAATAGTGTGTGAAATCAAAACATTTTGCTTAAATTTGTCGAATAAATGCAAATAACCAATAAACATTATACTACGATGAGAAGAATTATTGCTCCGTCGGTACTCTCTGCCGACTTCGGAAACCTTAACCGTGATATGGAGATGTTGCAGCGTTCAGAGGCAGAGTGGGTACACGTCGACGTTATGGATGGCGTCTTTGTACCTAATATCTCGTTTGGCTTTCCTCTTATGAAGCCTTTGCGTAAGGGTACTACGAAGGTTCTCGATGTGCATCTTATGATTACTGCACCTGAGAAGTATGTAACTCGCTTTGTCGAGGCGGGTGCTGACTACGTAACATTCCACTACGAGGCAACGGAGAATATCGATGAATGCATCGATCTCATCCGCAAAGCGGGTGCAAAGGTGGGTATCTCTATCAAGCCAGGCACTGAGCCTGAGGTATTGGACAACTATCTCAACAAGCTCGATCTTATCCTCGTGATGAGCGTAGAGCCAGGATTTGGTGGTCAGAAGTTTATGCCATCGTCTATTGCCAAGTGTGAGTATCTTAACCGCAAGAAGCAGGAGCTCGGCCTTAACGACCTT
>JAFYSI010000129.1 GCA_017559425.1 Alistipes sp. | reverse complement strand
TTTGTTTTCGGTTGTTAGTTTCATAATTTGTTTTCGTTTGTTGGAAACGCGCTTCCGAATATATAACGCTCAAAGTTCGAAAAAGACTTAACACACACGCAAAAATACTAAAAAAGACAATCGGCAGAGCTAACCACCAATTGCCAATAATGAGTTAGAGTACGTTTCACGAATCTCAACATATGCAAGACAAGGTCTTGCCATAAGCCCTTCTTATCAGCGTTGCGATTAAGGCGAGAGCAGAACAAACTCGTTTGTTTTGCCGAGCCGTAGCAACGAAAAGAAACGAAGTGCACTTAAAGGAGGGTTTGGGTGGATTGTAGATATGACTGAGGACTCGAACGGCTTTAGCCGTAGCGCGGATACATTATAGCGCAGACCAAAGGTCGAGCAATAGACTCAATTCTATCCGCGCAACCTCCGACATTTAGGTGAGTAGTGCTACCACCGATACAGGCCATAAGTGTGATGGTTGCAAGCGTTCCACCGAAGGTGGCGTGATGCAGTGGTAGGTGGCTTGGGTGCTTGCACACATTGCCACCCACCACTGTGGCACGAGGGCTACGTAGTAGCAACGCTTGCAAGCATAGACAAAAAAAAAGAGGAAACCCTTTCGGATTTCCTCTATGGTAGCGGGGGGAGGACTCGAACCTCCGGCCTCCGGGTTATGAGCCCGACGAGCTGCCAACTGCTCTACCCCGCGATGTATCGTTAATAGTCTTGCGACGTATTTCCCTAATTGCGAGTGCAAAGATAGTGCAAAAATTCTTATTGTGCAAATAATTTTTAAAAATATTTACATTTATTTCATTATGCAAATCGCCAAAATATTATAGCACAAATAGTTAACACCCGATATTTTTATTAATATTTTTGCTTACAAATTAACCAAGACTCAGTTTTTCACAATATTTTGTGCCACGACCTCGGCCAAGTCAACCACCTTAAGACGCGTCGTGCGGGCGATACTCTTATTACATAGCGGGCAGGCGGTGACAATACACTGACACTGCGTAGCCTCCAGCTCGCGGGTCATACGCTCGGCGATACGCTGTTGCTGGGAGTCGTTAATCACAGTATTGGCAAGCGAGCCTCCGCAGCAGAGAGCATCGCGACGATTATGCACCGCCTCAACGAGTTTACCCACTCGCTCGATAACGCGGCGAGGCTCATCGTAGATGCCCGCGCCACGCCCAAGCTCACAAGGGTCGTGATAGGTGAGAAGCTCATCATCGTGACGCAGCGTGAGTCGACCCTCAACAATCAAGCGATCGATATATTCGCTATGGTGCAGAATCTCTATACCCTCGAGGTTATAGCTCTCGCGAAAGACCTTGAGGCATATCGGGCAGGAGGTGACAAGCATCGTAATCTCGTGGCGACGAAAGAGGTCTGTATTGTAGGCCACCATCTTGCGTGCAGCATCGGTCTCGCCAGTAAGCATCAGCGGACGACCACAGCAGACACCACCATCTCTATCAGCATACCAAACACTCTCACCAACAGCCGCAAATATCTTATCCATTGAGCGTTGCACAGCGGGCGTAAGCTGAGTCATACACCCTGCAAAATAGCCAACACGCCCCTCTCCCACGGAGCGATCAAGATTACGAAGATAGCGGTAGCGACCCTCATTCGGGATATTACGACGCTTGGCTCGCGAGTTAAGACGCAGCGTATTGAGGTTGATACCAACGGGACATTTAGCCTCGCAGCGACCACACATCAGGCAATTGTTGGCCACCTTGAGCTTGAGCATATTGTAGCGTCTATCACGCAGGTAGTAGACCGACTGCACATCGTTGATGCCGAGGTCGGCCTGGAGCTGACAAGGGTCGATACAGATGCCACAACGCGAGCAGGCCTCAACCTCAAAATTGTCGTATGAGCTACGCTCTGTCGAAGGCTTTAACCTCCAGTTTCTCAGGAATATAAGCGGAATCTCAGTAAATATGTGCATATATCTCGAGAAGGGCATTGCAACAAAGAAGGCGGCAAGCATTGATGAGTATAACCACCACACAGGTTCATAGGCCACAAGCAGCATATCGCGAGGCACCGCGTCACCAATGAGTGTGCCAAGCGAGGCAGTCATAAAACCACCGCCTCCATAGAGAGCAGATGTAACACTCTCGGCAACAAGGCGGGCGGGAAAGATAAACCACAGGGCTGTGAGTGCTACCCTATCGAGCAGCCTATGCTTTGTCGTGCGACGCATACCCAACGCCCTGGACCTTAGACGCTTAAACCACGCCATAGCGACACCCGAAAGCACCACGAGCAGCAGGGCATCCATCAGGTGGTCAAAAAACGGAAGGTGAGTCGTGATGCCATTAAGCGGCACGAAATATCTAAAGAAGACGTGGCCCTCGAGTGGCACCCACACCCAACCAAGGTGGGCTACAGTCTCCGCCCAGCCGACGACAATAAGGAGAAACCAGCCAAAGGCCAGCGAGGCGTGCATAAATCCTAACACAGGATTATGGCGAAAGATGCGAACGTGGAGCAGCGACTCACGCACAACCTCCCAAGAGGCCTGAAGCGTAGAGAGCGACAAGATGTTTTGAGCAATGAGCACCCTATCGACACGCTTGAGACGCACGAGCCAGAGCGTCCATTTGAACGTCACAACGGCAAACATAAAGAGCGAGCCAGCGATAAAGGGTATGGTAAACGGAGCAAAGAATATCATAGTAACAATCTATAGTTCAGCGGTTTCAGACGACTAGAAATCTCCCAACTTACGCTTCATAAGCATCACGAGAGCTCTGGTATTAATGCCTCGAGGGCATACCAATCGGCACTTACCGCAAAGCATACACTTGCCAAGCTCCTCGTATGCCCCCTTATACTCACCACGACGCACCGAGGTGTGGAGCTTGCGGAAATTAAACTGAGTGAGGTTGCCCGCCGTACACGAAGCGGTACACGAGCCACAACCGATGCAGCTCTCCACCTCTGGCAGCTCAGCAATGATATCGAGACTCTTTCGCAAATCGTTGTTATCGAGATCGATAGCTCGCGGACGACTTATATCGTATCCAAAATTTATTCGCATAGTCAGCCTATTCGTTAAACCTACGTTTGAGGTAAGCATCTACGGCAGAAGCTGTTAGCGAAGCCTCGGCAAGGGTATCGGCAAGGCTCTTGGGAGCTGTCGCAGCACCAGCAAAGAAGATACCCTCACGCTCGCTCATCACAGCACCGAGGAACGAGTCCTTAGCCTTGAAGAACCCATTAGGAGCCAACGGCAAGCCCGCCGACAAGGCGATATCGCGATTCTCGTAGTTGGGACTCATACCCACCAACAAGACGAGCAAATCTACCGTCATACGCAGAGGGCGTCCTGTGAGCGTATCCTCAGCCTTGATCTGAATTCGCTCGTTGATAGTCTCGGCAGCCTCGGAGATTCGACCTCGCACAAAGTGAACATTATAACGCTCCTGAGCCTCGCGGTAGAGCTCCTCATAGCCAGGGCCAAACATACGGATATCCATATAGAAATTAAATACATCGGCCTCGGGACACATACGTCGAAGCTCTATAGCTTGCTTCACACCAGTTATACAGCACACCTTGGAGCAGTGTCGCTGCCCCACCTTCTCGTCGCGTGATCCCACGCAGTGGAGGATAGCTATGCGGCGAGGTTCGCTACCATCAGAGAGCGTCACACGACCACTCTTCATCATACGCTCCAGGTCGACCGACGTGATTACGTTATTATATAGTCCGTAACCATACTCCTGCTTGCGGTGAGCATCGAAGAGTGTGAAGCCCGTAGCCACAACCACAGCATCGGCCATAACACGCTCGCCGGAGCGAAGCATTACACCGTCCGAGGCTACGGCTGTGACCTCCTGACCTAAGAAGCAGCGAATACGCTCACTCTTAACCCTCTCGACCAGCGGACGAAGCACCTCCTCGGCGGACGTGAACGTGGGGAAGAGAATATGCCAACCACGCACCTTGCCACCGAGCTCAATATCACGCTCGATGATCGAGGGCTCGAGACCTCGGGCCTTAAGCTCAAGGGCTGTCTGCATACCTGCAGCACCGCCACCAATGATTACCACACGCTTTACCATCTTACCAAGTTATCCTTAATTTGATATATCTGTCGCTGCTCCGAGCAGTTGACAGCAACACTCTTTGGCCGACCTATACGCTTGCCATCTCGACCCAAAAACTTGGCATCGGGGTCGTACTCCACACCGAGCTTATTGAGTAGCGGCTCGACATCGACCTGATGAAACTGCATACCGAGCTCCCAGGGGTCGTAGCCAAGAACAAGGCCCGCCATCTCCTCGTATGTGAGAACTGGAATGCCGTGACCTCCAACACCATAGGTCGTACCATCCATCTCGGCAATAGCATACTGCCACTTATCGAGAAACATTGCACAACCAGGGCAATTAGCAACAATAAAATCGGGCTTATAGGGCGACATACTCTCGAGCTTCTTATGCGAATTTGCCACCGACGAGCCTCGATTGGCCTGAACTAAGTAGTTTCTAAAGCCAAAGCCACAACAGTGGCGACGCTCAGGATAATCTACAACCTCACCACCCCACGACTCGATCATTCCAGCCAAAACGTAAGGGAACTCCGAGCCTCCGATTCCCGATTTTGGGAATATCTTGGCATAGTGGCAACCGATATGCTCTACAACTCTTAGAGGCTCGCCCGTAGCCACATCAATAAGGCAGTGCTTGGCCCTTCGTGCAATAGCCTCGCGATGCAGAAACATCACATCCGAGGTGTGGGCAATGGAGCGAGGTTTTACTAATTCACGCCCCGTGGCTTCCTTAAGAAATCTTCTGGTTCGTTCCTCGGTTTCGGGGAACTCCTCCCACGTTGCAAGTATCTCATTATAAATGCCGAACGACGTGATGCACGACGATACAAAATTCTCATAGCCCGCCTCAGCCATAAGCGAAAACTGACGTGCCACAATGGTCATAATAGTCTCGAGAGGTACCACATCGGAGTGATAGCCAATGCCTGTACAAGAGCTATGCAGAGGGTCGTCGAATATATTAATCTTCAGGTCGTTACGCAGAATATCCAAGAACGCCCGCTCGCTTCCAGGGAAGAAGTTTTGGCGTATGCAGCTGCGTGCATAGTAGTAGTTGTCGGCAGCGATATCCTTCTGATACTCCTGCCACGATGCTCTTCGTGCCATTGCTAATAGTGATTTTCAGAGTTATAGGTGTAGGTCTGCATCATATACTCCTCGGTTGCACCATCGTAGCCCATCTCGCGAGCCTTACGCTCGGAGTGGCGTTCGATGGTCGCGAAGAACTCCTTGCCTCCCGAGACCTCGAAGATGCGATGCAGCTCCTCCATTGAGCCGCTGTCCATACGTCGCAGAGCACCAGCACCCTCACGAAGATAGCTCTGAGAGAAGCGACCATAGACATCTTCGTGATTATCAAAAATCCACTCCCAGACAGCTCCCTGCTCGGGGTGGAGCTCGGGACGAATATTTCTGGGTGTAAGGCAATATCCTGTCGCGAGAATATTATCACCAATAAGTCGCTTTAGGGCGAGCTGCTGACGTCCCTTCTCGCTCTCGACAAAGAGGCCAAGACGCTGCGAAAGTGTGCGTAGCGACTGGATGACATAGCCAGGAGTATTGCCTCGAGGACAGCGTGGTCGGCACGACATACACTCGCCACAATACCAAATCTCATCGCCTCGCAACAGCCGCTCAATCTCCTCATCGTCACGCATTTGCACCGTTGCAACAATCTGACGCGGATCGTAATTATAGAACTCTGCTGCTGGGCACACCGCAGTACACACGCCACAATTCATACAGGCCTTAAGACCCTCCACGAAGCGTATGTCCTCGGTCAACATATCGTAGTATTTTCCCATAATAAAGAGCTATTCTGTTGTCGACAAAAGTACAATTAGTGCCCTCTATGAAGGGTAGTATTAATACTTAAATCGAAAAAAATAGGTAAAAATACCCACTTCAAAGAAGTTCACACAAGGAGCATAATAGAACATTCAAAGAGTATAAAAGAGCCAACACTGCTATTCCTAAAGGAATAAATATGTCGATATTTTCCCGTTATGTATTGTTTTTCACCACGAAAATATTTACTTTTGCATATATTTGTGTTGAATAAAATATTTTGCTATGAAGCATTTATCCATAAAACTCCTTTTTGCCGCCATCGTGCTCTGCCTCAGCATAGGGTCGCTGGCAGCACAAGAGTTGGTCAAAGTGAGCGGCCAAGTCACAGATAAGCAGACCTCTGAGCCAGTCATTGGCTGCAGCGTTGTTTGGGGTCCAACGTCGGGTATCGCCACCGACGTTAATGGTCGTTTCACAACCTCTGTTGCCCCCGGCACAACGCTTAGTTTCGTCTACATCGGATACCAGGTACACGAGTGGAAGGTCCCCGAGGGTGTCAGCGAGATTAGCCACAACGTAGAACTCGAGGTAGAGTCGCACATCTTCGAGGAGGTGGTGGTCGTAGCCTACGGCACACGCAAGAAGGGAACAATCGCAGGCTCAGTGTCGACGGTCAAGGCCGACAAACTTGAGAGCGTGCCCGCAGCGGGCTTCGACCAAGCCCTTCAGGGTCAGAGTGCAGGACTTATGGTGCTCTCGAACTCGGGTGAGCCATCGAAGGCTGCAACATTCCAGATTCGAGGCACTAACTCTATCAACTCAGGCACATCTCCACTCTTCATCCTCGACGGCGTGCCTATCACAAGCTCCGACTTCAACGCCATATCGCCCTCGGACATCGAGTCTGTCTCGGTGCTCAAAGATGCCTCATCGTCGTCGATCTATGGTGCTCGAGCTGCCAATGGCGTTGTGGTAATCACCACTAAGCGAGGCACGGCGATGAACGATGGTAAGGTTACGTTCCGTGCCCAGGGAGGTATCTCGCAGGTAGCACACGGCAACTGGAACCTGATGAACACAGCAGAGCGTATCGAGTTCGAGAAGATGGTGGGTCTCGACACCGGCAAGAACTACGACATCTTGGCAAAGACCGACGTCAACTGGATGGACGTGGTATTTAACAAGGCGGCGTGGCTACAGAGCTACGACCTCTCGGTGAGCCGTGCTACCGACAAGATGAACTACTACGTTTCGGGCTCCTTCTTCGACCAAGATGGTATTGCTCAGGGCTCTATGTTCCGACGCTTCAACCTTCGTGCAAATGCCGATGTTAGAGCCTCTAAGTGGCTACGCCTCGGCACAAACACTATGGCCGTCTACGAGGAGGTTGAGCAGGCAGAAGATGGTCAGTATGCCCTCTACTCGCCAATCTCGGCAAGCCGCTTTATGCTCCCCTACTGGAATCCCTATCGCGAGGATGGCACTATAGCATCCGAGAGCGACGGCTCGTGGCGAGGCACAGGGCAAAACCCTCTGGAGTGGATGGAGAACAATCCTCAAAAAAACAGGAAGTACAAGGTGCTCACAACACTCTTTGCTGAGGTAACACCCATAGAGAACCTCACCATACGCTCGCAGTTTGGTGCCGACTTCACCAACTCTACGACATTTATGCAGTCTATGCCGAGCTACGCCCCAAACAACGGCATCGGCGTGGCAGGACGTGCTGCATACAACACCCTCAACCTCACGATTACCAACACGATAAACTATCGCACAACCGTCGGCCAACACCACAACCTCAACTTTATGGTTGGCCACGAGGGCGTCAGCAACCACTACGAGGGTTTCCAGGCAATCATACAGGGTCAGAACAACGACTTCCTCACCACCCTATCATCGGGCTCAAGAGCCATCTCGTGGGCAGACGTCACAAGCTCATACGGCTTCCTCTCGTTCTTTGCTCGTGGCGAGTACGACTACGACAGCCGCTACTATGCCGACTTTTCGGTGCGTACCGACGCCTCATCACGCTTTGGTCGTAGCGGCCGTTGGGCAGCCTTCTGGTCTGTAGGCCTTATGTGGAATGCCAAGCGAGAGTCGTTCCTCGAGGGTGTCTACTGGCTCAGCAACGCACAGCTCGCCTTAAGCACAGGTACTTCTGGTAACTCGTCGATACCAAACTACGACCACTTAGCCCTTGTGGGTGGCGGTGCAAACTACAATGACTCGATGGGTATCTACCCTATGCAGAGTGGTAACGAGGATCTCGGCTGGGAGAAGCTCTGGACAACAAATGTAGCTCTCCACCTCGGCTTCTGGCACAGAGTAAACCTCGACGTGGAGTTCTATAACAAGCTCACCACCGATATGCTTATGTCCGTACCTGTATCGTACGCTGACAAGGGCGAGGGCTTCCGCTGGGACAACATCGGAGCTATGGTCAACCGCGGTGTGGAGCTCCAGCTCAACGCCAACATTATCGACAGGGCAAACTTCATTTGGAGCCTATCTGCCAACGTGTCGTACAACAAGAACAAGATTACTGAGCTCTACAACGGCCTTGATGAGTATGAGCTCTCGTCGACAAGCACCAAGCTCGTTGTGGGTCACTCTGTGGGCGAGTTCTACATTAACCGCTATGCTGGCGTGAACCCCGCAAATGGTGACGCCCTTTGGCTCACAAAGGATGGCGAGGTGACAACCGAATTCAACGAGTCAGACAAGGTGATGGTCGGCAAGAGCTACATCGCCCCCTGGCAGGGTGGATTCGGCACATCGATAAGCTGGCACGGCTTGGCACTCTCGGCACAGTTTGCCTGGGTGGCAGATAGATGGATGTTCAACAACGACCGCTTCTTCGAGGAGAGCAACGGATTGTACTCCACTTACAACCAGTCGCGTCGCATCCTCTACGAGGGATGGAAGCAGCCTGGTGACATCACCGACATCCCACGCTACGGCGTAACGCCACAGATGGACTCTCGATTCTTGGAGGATGCCTCATTCTTGCGTCTTAAGAACCTGATGATCAGCTACTCACTGCCATCGAAGCTTCTCAGCAAGTCGAAGTTCTTCACCGCAGCACGCATCTACATTCAGGCACAGAACCTCTTCACGTTCACAGCCTTCACAGGCATCGACCCTGAGGCTTCGGGCAATGTATATCAGGCACAGTACCCTATGTCACGCCAGTACTCTATGGGCATAGACCTCACATTCTAAAAAGCTATGAGTATGAGAAATATATCGAAACTCTTCATCGGCATCGCAATGCTATTTGTCACTTGTATAACCCTCACCTCGTGTCTCGAGAAGCACCCCGAGGATGCCATACCCCTCGAGAAGGCTATCAACACCCTCGACGACCTCGACCAGGCGGCAATAGGCCTCTACGAGAGCTTCCTTAGTGGAGCTCTCTACAGCGGCTACCTCACATTGCTCCCCGACATCCAGTGCGATATGGTCCACGCCATCAATGGCTACACAAACGTCTATGGTAACATCTGGCGTTGGGATATTCTGGCCACAAATAGCGAGATTACAGCGACATACGCTGCACTATACCAAACCATCGCGAGAGCAAACTACATCCTCGAGTATGCTCCACGCGTGAAGCCTACGCTTGCTACTGACCAGGATTTTGAGCACTACAACCAGATCTGTGGTGAGGCACACTTCGCCCGTGCCTTGGCCTACTCGGAGCTTATAAAGCTCTTCTGCAAGAGCTATGAGGGTCGCGAGGAGGCTGAGAAGGAGCTCGGAGTGGTTATCGTCACGAAGTATCACACCGATGAGCCTATGCGACGCTCATCGCTCGAGAGGTCGTACCAGCAGGTGATCGAGGACCTCGACACAGCTGCCGAACTTATGAGGATTAATGGCAGCGTCTCGCTCTACAGCTCACCATACTTCAACGAGTATACAGCCTACGCTCTACGTGCTCGCGTAGCACTCTATATGGGGGACTACGACGCGGCCATCGACTACTCGTCACGCGTCATCGACAGCGGCTACTACCTGCTCTCGGCGGCCAACGTGGAGTATACCTCAGGAATGAGCTACTTCAGCTATATGTGGCAGTACGACGAGGCTACAGAGATCATCTGGAAGGTGGGCTTCACTACCAACGCATACGGCGGTGCTCTGGGCAAGATATTCTTCAATTACGACTACAGCACATACAAGCCCGACTATGTACCTTCGGAGTGGATATTCAACCTCTACGACGTGGATGACCTCCGCTATGGCAACTACTTTTACACCCTCACGACGGGTCATAGCCACGGTCTCAGCTGGCCACTACTCATCAAGTACTACGGCAATCAGAACCTCTTTGCTCAGCAGATTCTGCACACCACGATGCCTAAACCACTGCGTCTTGCCGAGCAGTACCTCATCCGTGCCGAGGCATACGTCGCAAGTGGCAACTATGCCGCTGCGGGCAACGACATAGCAACACTCCGCTCATCACGCTACAGCTCGTATGGTGGCTCGGTGACAATGACCGAGGCTACGGCGATGACCATTATCGAGGAGGAGCGTATCAAGGAGCTCTATATGGAGGGTTTCCGCCTTATGGACCTCAAGCGTTGGCACAAGGGTTTCGAGCGAAGACCTCAGATGGAATCTTTGGAGCAGGGATCATCGCTCAAGATTGAGGCCGACGACCCACGCTTCGTGTGGCCAATACCTCAGCACGAACTCGAGACCCCTGGCTCGATGATCGAACCTAACGACAGCAACAGATAATCGCAAAACGAGAGACTATGAAGATATACACAACACTCAAGAGACTCTTTACACTCCTTAGCCTACTACCTCTTGCCCTACTATCGGGCTGTGAGAGCGAGCGTGTCACATACGACGGACCAAACTACATAATGTTCTCGGCACAACGCCACGACCTCGGCGTTATGGATAGCGAGGAGTGGTTCGAGATACCCATCTCAGCAACACGCACCGAGGACTACGACCGCAACGTAGGTGTGGAGCTTATCGCAGCACGCAGCAGTGCTATCCACGGATTGCACTATACCCTTGAGGCAACAACCGTGACAATCCCTGCTGGTAAGCTGACAGCGATGCTACGCATCAAGGGCTACCCCGAGGCTATCAGCGTGGCTGACGACCTCAGCATCACACTAAACCTTGTCATCGACGATAGGGAGGTATTCGAGGAGTACGGCACAGAGACCGAGATACACCTCTACAAGTGCTGTCCGCTCGATATGAACGCCTTTACGGGCTACGCTGTGCTCACCTCGACGTGGTGTATGCAGTATATGAACGTGGAGTCGAGACTTGTGAAGACACACCTCGACGAGAAGATGGAGAACACCATCGTTATAGAGAGTATGTACTACGATGGCTACGACATCCGCATCACCTTTAAGAACGATAACCGCCTTGAGCCTCTCCTCGAGATGGCCGAGCCTCAGGTGGCAGGAGATACTGGCGAGGCTTTTGGCACAATCTATGGCAACGGAGAGCTTATGATGATGCAGACGGCAAACTCAGGCTCATACTATAGCCCTTGTGAGAGATTTCTATTGCAGTATGTTACGCTCTATGTCGAGGAGGTGGGTACTGTAGGTTCGTATGCCAACATCATCGAGTGGATATCGGACGATGAGGCAGAGCGTATTATGCGTGAAGGATTTTAACTCTTGAATAAAATAATAACAGATAAGATATGAAACGAGTATTCAACAGACAGATTTTTGCAACACTCCTCATTGGTGTTGTTGCACTCTTTGCCCAGTCGTGCGAAAAAGAGACGACAGCAACAGTTCCTGGAGCACAAGAGATTGAGTGTAAGGCGGGTGATAATCCATCACTCTCGTTTACTGCGGGCGACAAATGGGAGATATCCTCAGATGCCATCTGGTGTAAGTTTGTGACCTCTGCGGGTGAATTGCAGAATATGGCTGGCGGTGCAGGCTCGCACACCATCACACTCAAGATCACCGATGACAACAACGGTAGTTCGTGGAGCACAGCAAAGATTACTATGAAGATGGGCGGACAAACAGGCATAATTGCCACCGTTAAGCGTCACCCTAAGGAGCTCTATATGAGAGTCAACGATGTGGCCGAGAACCCTAAGAAATCCTTGGAGATTGGATATATCGACTATAAACCCTGGTACATCGAGGCTAACTTCCGCTTTGCCGCAGTCGAGATTCCTGAGTGGGTCGAGGTTAAGCAGATCAACGAGGAGACATACGAGGAGACATACGGTTCTATCACAGGTGCTCCTGGTCAGCGAAGCTATGTGATGCTACGCATAGTCACAGACGGCTATCGCGAGCGATATCCAATCACCGAGGAGGATGGCCACGTCATAAAGTTCCAAGGCGAGGATGGCAACGGAGAGTTTGAGGTCCCTATCACCTATGCGGGTATGGGCAAGAATGCACTTACATTCGTGGGTCCTACAGAAAAGAACTATGGCTGGGAAGTGTCGCTCGACGGCAAGGAGTTCCGCCAGCACAACGAGGAGAATGGCAGCACTGTGAAGTTTAGCAACGAGCTTGCGTTCGACATTGCAGCACAGAACGATGAATTTGACATCCTATACCTCGAGAAGAGCATCAATCGCGGCATCTTGGAGTACAAGCACATCGGTACCAACGACTACAACAAGGTTGATGAGGCAAAGAGCTGGATGCACTTCGACAAAGAGGCGATGACGCTCACTATCGATGAGGGCACTACAACACGCTACGGTTTGGTTATGGCACTGCCACGAGGCATCTATAACATAATACGTGCAGATGTTGAGAAGTACATCCTCGACGTTGATGGTGCCTCGGGCATCGACCTACCAATTATCGATCAGGAGTACGAGAAGTTTGTCCTTATCGAGCTCACACAGCGTGACTTCACCGAGCAGCAGCCATACGAAGGTATGTATATTTACCATTCGCTCACAACGCTCGAGATACCTGCAAAAGAGTATACCAATGCAGCGACTATGGCGGAGTATGGCGTAGACACCGCCTACGAATGCCCATTCGTAAACTCTATCGAGGGTAAGAAGCCTGGTATCGTTATCGACCCACGCACCGAGAACTGGACAACAGCGATGTACGAGGAGGGCAATGCCACCGTGGAGATCTTCCACAATGGCAAGAGCCTCAAGATGAGCGATGACGAGTACTACCTCGGCGAAAACAAGGATGAGAATATGGCAGTATACCTCTGGGGACCTAAGGATGGCTGGCAGGGTAAGAGTGCCTACATCCTATTCAAGGTCAACGGCGAGGCTAAGAAGCTCTTGGTTGTAACACCACCAGCAAAATAACAAGATTATGACACAACGACTTATACACTTTGCACTAAGCGTTCTGCTACTCTCCGCCACGCTACTTGGCAGCTGCCAGAAGCAGGGTGACGAGCTCGACGCAGAGTATGGCTATGTGCAGTTCAGGCTTCTCAAGGCCTCGCAGTTGGCAGAGGATGCAACGCGTGCCACAGATAAGCTCGAATGGCTCTCTGACGCCCACAAGATACGCATCGATATGCAGCTCGACGGCTCTACAATCACCCAGACACTCCCACTATCGAGCCACGATAAAGAGAGTGCCGAGTGGGGTCTTCACAGCGAGAAGCTACGCCTTATGGTGGGCAATTACAACATCATCGGCTACTACATCTACGACAATCTCGACAACGAGATTCTCTCGTCGGGTAACGCTGGTGAGTTTACAGTGGAGCATAATGGTCTTACGGTCAAAGAGATTGGCGTAAAGACAGTGGAGCGTGGTAAGGTGGTATTCGCCCTTATGAAGGCCTTTGAGACCACTCGCTACCAGGCCGATGGCGACTTCCCATTCGAGAACATCAAGTCGGCAGACATCACCGTGAAGAACAACTTCAACAGTCGACTAACCACCTTCAAGGCTCTGCCTACGGCCTACTATGAGGCATTTGTCGAGGGGTCAATGGACGAGGAGTTCTACAAGAGCAATGGTCTTACGTCATATATGATATGTGGCGTCGAGCACTGGCTTGAGGCGGGCAACTACACCATAACTGAGTATGTTGTCTACTCGGACAAGCGTGGCGAGAGCCGCATAGGCAGTGGCTCGATTGCCGATACGAAGCAGACGTTCAAGGTCGAGGATAACCTCCTGACAATTGCCGCAGTGCCCATCATCCTCTCCCAGGAGGCTGAGCACATCAAGGACTACAAAGCTCTCAAAGAGATATGGCTTGCTCTTGATGGTCCAAACTGGACATTCCACGGCGAGGAGTACACGGCACGCACAAACTGGAACTTTAACAAAGATATCGATATGTGGGGTGACCAGCCTGGCGTGACGCTCAACAGCGAGGGTCGCGTGGTGGGCCTCAACGTCTCGGGATTCGGTGCTAAGGGTATTGTGCCTGAGGCTATCGGCCAGCTCACAGAGCTACAGATGCTCTACCTGGGCAACCACAACGAGCTTATCGGCGGCTACGAGGCTGACCCCTCGGCACGCATATCGGCAATGGACTACCACGACCGTTTCCTAAAGCGTGACATCCGCGAGGGTCTTAGCCAAGAGCTCAAGAGCGTGATAAACTGCGGTGGCGAGCTACGCCCCATTGTTCAGTCTACACCCGCGAAGCGTGACGTGGCCTTTGGCAACCTCACAAATGGCATCGTAGGCATCTCCCAGGCGATGATGCGTCTTACCAAGCTCGAACAGTTCTACATTGCCAACTCCCCCATTACCTCCGACGGATTTATTGTCCCTATCGACAAAAACTCTAAATATTACGAGGAGTCGAAGGAGTGGAGCTGGGGCAACTTCGATATGCTTATGGACTTCGAGATCTACAACTGCTCGAAGCTCACCAGACTCCCCGATATGGTTACCGAGCTACCAGCACTTCAGTCGGTAAACTTTGCGATGAACCAGGGAATATCTGCCGAGCAGCTCAAGGCCGATTGGGAGGCTATCATCAACGGCGAGTCGGGCGACGACATCCAGATTCTCTATCTTAGTGGCAACAACCTCGAAGAGACACCATCGCACGACTACCTAAAGCGAATGTCTAAGCTCGGGCTCCTAGACCTTAACTCCAACAGGCTCAAGAGAGTACACCCATTTGGCAAGGAGATATCACTCACAACAGTATACCTCGACTACAACGCCATCACAGAGCTATACCCTGCCGAGGATGGCTACTTCTGTGGACTAAGCCAGCTAGAGACCCTCTCGTGCTCGAACAACTGCCTCACGAAGTTGCCCGACATATTCACCGCACAGTCGATCTACACGGTGCAGTCTGTCGACTTCTCGTCGAACAATATTTCGGAGCTTGAGAATGGCGACAAGTGGCGAGGCGTCAACACCTCGAGCTTGAACCTTGCAAACAACCGTTTTGAGGAGTTCCCAGCACGCATTATGAAGTCGGGATCGGGAATCGAGACACTTATGTTCTCGAGCAACGGTATGCGTACAATTGCTGAGGGTGCACTCTCAGGTGCTAAGAGCAGCTATCTCACAACTATCGACCTCAGCTTCAACCGCTTGAGCGAGATTCCATACTACGACTTTAGCGTCGAGAATATGCCATACCTCTATGGTATCGACCTCTCGTACAACGCCCTTACCGAGTTCCCCTACGCACCTCTCTCGATTGGCAAGCTCACGGTGCTGAGCATACGCAGTCAGCGTGACGACGAGGGTAACCGCACACTCTCGGAGTGGCCTACAGGCATCGGCAATATGTGTCAGAACCTCTCGGCTCTCTACATCGGCTCGAACGACCTTCGCAAGATTGAGGATACCATCTCGCCCTACATTATGATCTTCGAGATCAAGGATAACCCCAACATCTCGATAGACATCTCGAACGTATGTCCATACATCGAGATGGGCTACTACCTCCTCATCTACGACAAGACACAGGATATTCGCGGCTGTGATGCCATTGAACTTGAATAACGATGCGAGTTATGAAGAGACTACTTATAATACCAATGCTGGCAATGCTCCTCTCTATAGCGTGCCAGAGTGACAATACCACCATCGAGGGCTTTGAGAGCAATACCACCGACATCAAGGCGGCAGCTCACGGTGGCGAGTATAGGATAAAAATACGCTCCGACAAGGAGTGGACAGCACAGAGCGACGTGCCCTGGATTATGATCTCGCCAGCCAATGGTCGTGGCGATGTGGAGTGTGTGGTGAAGATCGACTCAACGCTTGTCGGCGAGCTTCGCACAACAAACATCCGCTTCTCGGCCCAGGGTATGATTCTCAACGAGTTGGCAGTAGCACAGGAGGGATACGCCCCAATGGCAAAGGCAACAAACAGCGAGACCATAGAGCTCAAGGCTTCGGCAGCACGCCAAGATCGCCACTTCGACCTCGAGATTGAGGCGACTGTGGAGTTCTATGTGGAGAGCGACTGCGACTGGCTCACCATCCACGACCACTCACTCACGCTCGACAGAGGAGCACGTCCTCGCAAGACGACACTTGGCGTAGACTGGCAGATGAACTCCGTGCCAGAGAGTCGCAAGGCAACGCTCACACTCCACTCAAAGAGTGGTGGCGAGCTACTCTCGACAATCAGCATCAAGCAGGCAGCAGCACCACTCATCACTGACGACCGTCGTGGTGACTCGCTCGCCGTGGTCACCATCTACGAGAAGCTCAACTGCTGGGCAGAGAGCACACTCTCGACCACCGAGAATATGAGTCGCTGGGAGTGTCTCCGTCTATGGGAGCGTGGCGACAAGGGGCTACCTTCGCAGGAGGCTATTGGTCGTGTGCGTGACCTCGACTTCAGCTACTTCAACACAGAGGACGACCTACCTATGGAGCTCGGTTGCCTAAGGTACCTTGAGACACTCTCGATATATGGTAATGTGAACACTATGCTCAAGGATATTCGCATATGCCCTGAGCTCGCAGAGTTGGAGTATCTCAAAGATCTTCGTATTGCGGCATTTGGTCTTGTGGAGCTTCCCGCGAACTTCGCAAACCTGGGCGACACGCTCGAGACCCTCGACCTCAACTCGAACAACTTTACCGAGATTCCCGCAGTGCTTACAAAGGAGAACTTCCCACACCTCAAATCGCTCAACCTCTCGAGCAACCGCCGACATATCATCGACAAGTTGCAGGGAGCAGCAGCCTATGAGAAGGGGGTAGGTATGTGTGACAATGGTGGCGAACGCCTCAAGCAACTACTCCTATGGGATACGCTCGAGGAGCTACTCTTGTCGTATAACTACCTCGATGGCACTCTTCCCGACTTTAGAGTTGGCGAGGATGGCGTGAGAGCCTACCAGAAGAGCGACTTTGCGGAGCGTGGCGACTCGCTAAACTGGGCAGTGGAGAGGAGTCTACCTCGTATCTTGCCCAACGTGCGACGACTTATGATAAACCTCAACTTCTTCACTGGCAGCGTTCCCGAATGGTTGCTCTACCATCCACGACTTTTGGAGTGGACACCCGAGAACCTTATCTATGTGCAGCAGGAGAGGGGCTACGATAGCAATGGCCGAGTTGTAGGATTCGACGATGCACCAACATCTCGCGAATACTACTTCGAGGCCTACCCTATGCTTCGTGGCAGATTTGAGTTTAACGATGAAATAGTGGAGGAGTAATGAGACGTATAACAATACTATTAGCCGCCATAGCACTCAGTGCAGCCTGCAGCAAGGAGATAGAGCCTCGCGAGCCTATCGCACCTGAGCAGAGACCCGTAGCGATACCTGCTGATGCTAACGATGGCGAGATTATCATCAAGTTTTCGGCCGAGATGGAGGATATCCTCGAGGCAACTATGACACGCTGCAATGGCTGTGCCACACGCTCGGGAATACCATCGACCGACGAGGTACTCGACATCTTGGGTGCCTACTCGTTTGAGCGAGTCTTCCCCGTAGACCCACGCCACGAGGAGCGTACACACGAGGCAGGACTACACCTCTGGTATATCGTTCGCTTCGACAAAGGCGAGGACCTCGGCAGAGCCTATGAGCGTCTGTCACGACTCGGCGAGGTAACCAAGTTGCAGTGCAATCGCAACATTGAGCGTGCCTATAACCCCGCCTCAAACCCAATGTTCATAAGCTGTGAGGAGGCTGATAACAGCACCGCAACACGCTCTACAGCGTGGCCATTTAACGACCCTGAGATCTACCGTCAGTGGTGCTACATCAACGATGGCACGGCACCCTTCGCGAGCCAGAGGGCGGGAGTCTTAGCGGGTTGCGACGCTGGATGCGAAGAGGCGTGGCGACTCACAACGGGCGACGAGGATATCATCGTAGCCGTTATGGACGAGGCTGTTATGTGGAGCCATCCCGACCTCTATGACAACATCTGGATAAACGAGGCTGAGGAACTTCACGCAGGTGTCGACGCCGATGGCAATGGCTATGTCGACGACCGCTACGGCTATAACTTCGTGAAGGACACAGGTATAACATCGTGGACATCGAACGGCAGCACAGGTCACGGCACACACGTTGCGGGCACAGTGGCTGCGGTGAACGACAATGGCATAGGCGTTGCGGGCATTGCGGGCGGTGGCAAGGGTCATAGTGGTGTGAAGATTATGACCTGCCAGCTCTTCGACGGTATGAACACCTGTACCCTTGCAATGGAGGCACGAGCGATGAAGTATGCTGCCGACAACGGAGCAGTCATCATCCAGTGCTCGTGGGGTTACAACTCGTCGGAGGCAAACTACATCTTGGGCTACACCCCAGGTCCAGCAACCGAAGAGGAGTGGGCATCGCTCTACCCTCTCGAGAAGGAGGCTATCGACTACTTTGTTAACTACGCTGGCTCGCCTAATGGCGTTATCGACGGCGGTCTTGCAATATTTGCCTCAGGCAACGAGTACGCTGCAAAGTCCTCGTTCCCAGCGGCATACTCAAAGTGTATCTCTGTATCGGCTGTGGCTGCCGACTACACCCCAGCATCATACTCCAACTATGGTCGTGAGGTGTTACTATCGGCACCTGGTGGCGACCTCGAGTACTACGGCACACCTGGCCAGAGCGATAACCAGTATGACGAGAATGGCATACTCAAGGAGCAGGGTGCAATCTTCTCGACCTTAGTGCTTAATGGCGTTGCAGGATATGGCTACTACGAAGGAACGTCGATGGCTTGTCCTCACGTTGCAGGTGTCGCAGCCCTCGGACTATCCTACGCCAAGCAGCAGCACCGCCACTTTACGGCTGAGGAGTTCCGCGAGTTGATGTACACCACAGCACGCGACATCGAGGAGTACTTCGTGGGCGAGAAGCTCTACTATATGCGTCACGAGTCGGCGGGTGCTACACCGATAAAGATGATGCTCGAGAGCTATCGTGGCAAGATGGGTCGTTTGGTCAATGCTGGGGCACTCCTCAAGAGTATCGACGGTAGTGGTCGCGAGATGCGTATTCCAAACATCTACATCGCCCCTGGTACAACCACTACACTCGCTGTCGATGAGTATCTCTTCGAGACAGTCAAGAGCGTGGAGGTGGTAAATAGCGACATCGCAACAGCAGAGCTCAGCGGTAATACGCTCACTATCACAGGCGTTAGCGAGGGTCAGACATCGCTCACGGTAACTACAGTTAGCGGTGCAAAGCACTACGCTACAATCACCATACGCAATGGTGCTAACGACAAGGGATGGCTATAGTTATGCGAGCAACAAGAGTCATAGTGTGGTGCTTGGCACTGCTTGTTTTGGGCATCGAGACGCTTAATGCACAGCTCACAAGGCTCCCATCACGCCAAGAGCTCGACAGCCTCGCCAACCCCACTATATCGACAATAGCCAAGCGTGGCGTAGCTGCCGAGATGCCGACGATTCATCTCGACAACATTGACGGCACAAAGCTTATCAAGCGTCAATTCACGCTACGCAACACCACATCAAGCCCTGTAGCTATCACCCAGTTCCGCTCAATGTGCAGTTGTCTCAAGGTGCTCACACGCCCCACGACACTACGACCAAACGAGAGCCTAAATGTCGAGGTGGAGTTCGACCCTGCGGGTCGAACAAGCAAGTTTAGCATATTGGTCCTTGTCTACACATCACTCGATGAGAAGTATCCCACCGAGCGACTGACACTCTCGGGCACAGTACACTCGACAAATCGCTTTCCGCACCTTGCACAACGTGCCGGGGAGCTCTATATGAGTCGAAAGACGGTGTCACTCACACACGTTAAGGCTGGCGTAACACGCACCGAGAGAATTAGTGTAGCAAATGGTGGCAAGACGGCCATAACACTCTGTGCCAAACCCCTTGTCGAGGGTCTTGTGTTCAGCGTCACACCCGCAACGCTCAAGCCTGGCGAAGAGGGCGAGATAGTGATTAGCTACACGCCCAAAGAGCCACTCAATGGCGACTTCAACACACTATTAATCATCGAAGGTTGCGGCGGCAAGCCCTCGGAACGAACAATAAAAGTAACAATAAAGCAGTAAGATATGAGACTCTTTAGACCATTTTTCGCGATACTCCTACTCGTCGCATCGCTCAGCGTGTTAAGCTGCGAGAAGCCTGCACCACTACCCGAGGAGGAGACAATGGCTGTGACATACAACACCATTGATGGCTGCTGGCAGCTCACGATGTGGCAGGGTACAGCAATGGCCGACGACACCTATTTATATATAGCGTTTGATGGCCGCAAGCACCGCTTCGAGATGTGGGACAACCTCAACTCGATGTACGCTACCGACAAGACAGGCACATTCATCATCACCCAAGAGGAGGATGGTACATACACCCTTTCGGGCAGCTATGACTATGGCTTGGGCAACTGGAATAGCGACTATCGCGTGACACTTTCTCGTGAGGGTAACTCGATGAGGTGGCTCTCACTCAGTGGTAGCAACGACGTAATGGACTTCGTGCGTATTGAGGCAATACCAGAACTAAATTAACAACTAAAATAGGACACAACAATGAAGATTCGAAATTTTGTAGTCGCCATTATGGCGGCTGTTGTTGCACTCGCAGGATGGAGTTGCGACAAGGAGCCAGTAGAGACTCCAGTCCAGAAGCCAACAATAGGCATTATGGAGCCTGAGTTCAACGCCGAGACTATGGAGCTCAGCGTGATGATCGCCCCATCGACCGACGCTACCGCGTGGTACTGGAAGATAGAGGCGTCTCTGACACGCACCGAGGACTCTGAGTATGTCAAGGTGGAGGGTGCTGCAGCCAAGGAGATTAAGTATGCAGCTGAGTATGGCGTTGAGTACCTTATCACTGCCTATGCCGAGAACAAGGCTGGCAAGAGCGACATCGCTGAGAAGAAGTTCTGTGCTATGCCCGAGGATGAGGTAGCCATCGCCCTTGGCGAGGTGACACTCCACGAGGAGAGTATGCACGCTATGATTACTGTTTATCCTTCGAAGGCCACAACAACGTGGTACTGGGGTGTTATCGACACTGAGGACACAGAGGCTACAATCGAGTGGACAGCAGATGACTACATTGGTGAGAAGGTTATCTCGTTCAACTACGAGTGGGGCAAGAAGCTTGAGTTCCGTGCCTATGCCGAGTGCGGTGCAATCAAGAGCGAGGAGGCAGCAGCAGAGGTATACTTCACCCCTTCAATCCCTACAATCACCGTATCTAAGCCACACTTCGACGAGGCTACAATGACAGTGAGCTTCGACGTGACACCTTCGGAGGATACCGACCACTGGTACTGGGGTCCTTACGGCGATGTAGCTCCCGATTCACCTGATGCGTGGACATATTACTTTGACAACGAGCCTCGCACAGTAAGCTATGAGGTAGAGTATGACACAGAGTATGTGTTTACATTCCGTGCCGAGAACGCCATCCTTGAGGGCGAGTCGAAGCGAGTAGAGTTCTCGGTAATCTCTCCAGTTGCCGACATCACTATCGAGAACCTTACGGCTTATACTCTCGACGCTGTGGTTACTAAGAAGTCACACTGCGTACGCTACGTTGCTGGTGCTGTTCACACATCGGCCTACGACCGCAACGTCTTCATCGAGCAGGCACAGGCATCGCTCAATCCTGACCCAAGCTACCCATTTGCAGTCTTTAACTCGGCAACCGAGAGCCGCACATTCTCAGAGCAGGATCTCGTGCGTAACTCACGCACCGACAGCGACGAGAGTGCTGGCATAATCCTCTTGCCTAAGACATCGTACACCATTGCAGTATATGGCGAGGACGCAAAGGGCAACTACACCGTAACTACCAAGGAGGTTGTAATCCCTGAGGTGGAGCTCAACGGCACAACAGCTATCAGCGTCGAGGTATCAGAGATTGGCCTCACATCGGCAAAAGCTACAGTGACAACCGAGGCGGGTGCTAAGGTACTCACAGGCTATATCGACCCAGCACTTGCTAAGGCCGACACCGAGAACCCATTTAACTTCGAGGGTAAGAGCGAGGCTGAGATTAAGGCATACATCGCAAGTGCGGTGAAGGGTGTGCCTACAATCTACTCAGAACCATTCACATACACTCTTAGCGACATCTTCGCTATCGACACCGACTATGTTGCCTACGCCGTAGCTATCAAGGATGGTAAGGTTGGCGAGGTGGCCTACACCACATTCCGCACACTCCGCCCATCGCTTACTGGCGAGGCTAAGATCACCGCAGCCGAGATTGAGGCTCAGACATCGCACGAGACACTCACCGTGAAGCTCACAGCAGACTCAAAGGCTACAAAGGTACGTCTCTACGCTGCTCCAGCATCTGACCACTCAGCATATTCTTCGAACCTTGAGTATATTATGGATGCTGACGACTACCAGAACTACCGTGAGGAGTACGACGTTGTTAACGACGTAGCTACTTGCGTTGTTAACATCTACCACCCTGCTGCTAATTATTATATGTATGCTTCGGCCGTTGACGCTAATGGCCGTGCTGGCGAGATGGTATGCGTATCGACCCTCGCAGGCCTTGAGACCGAGTATGTGACAACCATCGAGGAGGTTATCGAGGAGGGCTCACTCAGCTACAAGGGTACTGGCGACGCAACGCTCAAGGTGGAGATTATCGAGGTTGTGGACGACCGCATTAGTGCACACCTCACAGCAACACAGTTCAGCGACAATGTCGACACAGTATGGTTCATCCGCTACAACGGCACTACTGATGAGGTAGAGGCACAGGTTAAGTCATCACTCAAGGAGTATGTCGAGGAGGACGGCAAGATCATCGGCTCATACAAGATTGCCAAGGAGGACTGGGCAGTAAAGTATATCGACGGTGGCAGCTCGTGGGATCCTAAATACGAGGCATTGCAGTCGTACGACGACCAGTGGGGCGGCGATGTTATCGTGATGGTTATCCTTGACACCGATGGCAAGGTTAAGATTCACAGCTACTACGCTGCTGGCCGCGAGGTTGTGAAGCTCTAAGGGCCTAACACAAACAAAAATGAGGGTGTCCAACAAGTCTGTGTTGAGCACCCTCACTTTTTAAGAA
>JAFYSI010000128.1 GCA_017559425.1 Alistipes sp. | reverse complement strand
TTTGGCTGCCTTGGTACTCGGTATGGTATCTTGTCAGACCGACGTTGTTGAGGGTCTTCACGTCGACGCTAATGGCGAGGCAGAGCTCACCCTTCAGGTGGGTCTTCCTGAGGCAACACGTGCCGCTGGTGAGGATAGTGCCCTTGGTGCTATCGGTAACATCAATATGTCGGAGTACGACATTCGTTACATTCTCGAGGTTTACGATGAGAATGGTGTTTTGGCGAAGGATCGTATTACTAAGACAAGCGATGATACCTCTATGACATTCTCACTCCGTCTTGTTCCAGGTCGTGCTTACAACTTCGTTGTTTGGGCAGACTTTGTTCCTGAGGGTACAGAGGCTGACTACCACTACAACACTTCAGCAGGTTTGCGTGCTGTGAAGGTTATCACTGATCAGTGGACAGTTATCGACGAGAGCCGTGATGCTTACACCGACGTAGCTACAGTTCACAACTTCTCTAACACTTCAGTTATCCCAACTATCACACTTACACGTCCTTTTGCTAAGTTGCGTGTTGTGACTAACGATATCTTGGAGATGATCTCAATTCGTCCTGCAGAGGTTACTGTTAACTACTTCAACACTACCTTCTACGATACTTTCGATGCATTTGCAGAGAAGGCTTCAGGTTCTTACACTGGTCACGCGTTGAAAGCTACACTTTTGGATGCACAGAAGAATCCAACTGATGTTTACTCTAACGAGAATCCTGAGGTGACAGGTGTTCAGACATTGTTCGCAGACTACTTCTTCGGTGCTGAGGATGACCGAGTAATGTTTACTATGGATGTAAAGGATAATGGTGGTCGTGATCTTCCAAAGGTTACTTTCAACACCAATATCCCAGTTAATCGTAATCACTTGACTACTATCTACGGTCCAGTTCTTACTGACTCTAACAACATCACTGTTGAGATTAAGGATGCATTTGAGAATGAGAAGGTTGTTTACAATGTCGAGACTACTGAGGAGCTTGCTGCAGCTGTTGCAGCAGCAAAGAATGGTGATACTATTCTTATCGATGGTGAGGTGACTATGCCATACTTCACTGGTAAGGAACTCAACTTTGTAGGCGTTAGCACCAGAGCAGGTGTTAGCAGCAACGCTGTTGTTAAGCAGTCTCCAGCTACACATATTGATGCGTTCTACGCTGGTGCAACTCTTAACTTCGAGAATCTTACTTTGGTAGGTGAGTCTTATCAGAACAATACTCAGGGTTATCAGAAGGCTGCAAAGGAGACTTACACGAACTGCCACTTCGTTAACTACATTATGTTCGCAGGTGAGGAGACAATCGTTACAGATTGTACTTTTGAGAACGAGGGTCAGTACTTCTGGACTGGTACAGCTAAGGATATCACATTTACAAACTGCGTGTTTAATGGTGTAGAGCGTGCTGTTAAGGTATGTACTGTAGGTAATGCAGGTGATCGTACAGTAACTCTGAACAACTGTGAGTTTACTGCAACAACACAGGTTAAGTCTGCTATTGAGATTGATGGCTCTAAGGGTAGCTCATACGTAGTTAATATTAATGGTTGCTCAGCTACAGGCTTCAAGGTTAGCGACTATACTGGTGAGTCTTTGTTCAACATCGAGGGTGCTGATCATGTAAAGGTCTATATCGATGGCAACGAGTGGTTAGAGAAGGGTGTTGTTAAGGATGATAACGGCAACTATGTTGTAAACTCTCTCACAACTCTTGAGACTGCACTTGAGGCAGCTGGTGCAGCTGGTGCTGGTAACACAACTATCGTATTTGCAGAGAATGCCACTCTTGATATGACTGGTACAGAGTGGACTCCTATCAATGTTGATGGTTACCACGGTGCTGACGTTGTTACTATCGATGGTAAGGGTGCTACAATTAAGGGCCTTACCTCAGCACTCTTTGCTGGCGGTTTTGCTGGCGGTTCTGGTATTGTTATCAAGAACCTTACTATCGAGGATTCTCAGATCATTGCAAATAACACACAGGGTTATGGTGCATTTGTAAACTGTGCAGACTCTATGGCTGTTATCACTCTTGAGAATTGTCACCTTAAGAACTCTTCAATCATCACTCCTAACGATGGTGCTGCTGAGTCTCGTATCGGTGGTCTTGTTGGTTGGACATCTGGTTACAATAATCAGAACGATGGTCCAGTTGACACATTCGTTACAATCAAGAATTGCTCTGTTATTGGTTGTGCATTGAAGGGCTTTGGTTCAATTGGTGCTATCTGTGGTCACGCTGGTGCTAATGCCGCTACATACACTACTATTGAGAATTGTACTGTTAAGGACAACACTCTTGCTTCAACTGATGATGGCGGATGGCGTGTAGGTGTTGTTGTAGGTACTGCAAACGTTGGTGAGCTAACTATCAGCAACATCACTGAGAGCGGCAACACACTTACTCAGACTGGTAAGACAGCTCCTGTTGGCTTTATGCGTAACCTCTACGGTCGTGCAGTTCTTGGCACAACTGGTAAGCTTACTATCGATGGCTACAAGTATGTTAGCGAGGGTCAGTTTGAGGATGCTACAGGCAATAAGGTTGTTGCAAGTGCAGATGCTTTGTCGGCTGCGTTGGCTGACAACACTCAGTCGGAGATTAACCTTGCTGCAGGTAACTATGAGGGTACTTTCCACGTTCTTCGTAACGTAAAAATTGTTGGTGCTGACAATGCTAAGATTATTGGCCGTGTACACATCAACAGTGCAAATGCAACATTTGAGAATGTAATGTTTGATAGAAATGAAACAAACTCAAATGAGCCTAATAATACAGTAAGTAATGCTCTTAACTACAAGGCTGTTGTAATGATTTATGGCGATCAGACACATACCATCAAATTTGATGGTTGTGAGTTCTATAACAACAACGGAACTAATAAGAGTGCTATAACAAATGTTGCTTGCGATCTTATCATTGACAACTGCTACTTTGAGGGTTATAGCTCATCTATCTACTCACAGGCTAATCTTAGTGTAACAAACAGCACATTTAACTACACTACTGGCCAGAATGTAATCCTAAGCATTAATGGCTGTAAAGATAATGGTGGTAAGGTTATTTTCAAGAATAACACAATTACTAATAAGATTTTTGCTCTTGCACAGTTCCTTAACACAGTAGATTTTGGTAATGGTACTTATCACTTTGATGTTCAGGGTAATACTGGTGCTGGTTTCGATTACTACTTCCTCAATGAGGGTCGTGTAGCGAATAAGACTTTTGCTGAGGGTTCTGTAACCTTCTAATCATTAATTTGATTGACACTTTTAGCACTCGGCTTCGGCCGAGTGCTATTTTTTTGTGGGAGTTTCTTAGCTCATAGAATCATATCAAAACCTATCATAACCCACAGAAACACTATGTCATCCTGAGCCAAGCGAAGGATCTCAAGGGTTGCATAGTGGTCAATGTACGTGCTTCCCGAGAGATTCTTCACTGCGTTCAGAATGACACGAGAAAATAACAAAAATGGGGTGCCCCTACGGACACCCCATAACTCTTTGCGGAGAAGCTATTACATCCCCTCGCCATTGATCATAGCCTCGCCATCGACAGGCTCACCATCGACAAGCTCGCCGCCATTGATCATAGCCTCGCCATCGACAAGCTCCGCCTCCTCCGTCTCCTCGAACACCTCGTCGAGAACATCGTCCTCAACAGCAGCCTCCGCCCTAAGTCCGAAGCTGAAGAGGTCGAAATCGAAGACCATAGAGCGGTAGTTACCCCACTCAAGGGCTGCGAAAACAATGGAGGCAATGGTGACAAGTGTAAATAAAATTCCTAAGACTCTCTTTATCATATTTCTCTATTTTTTGCGACTCTTAATCTCGTTGACGGCACGCTTAAGTACCTCATCAACAGCGTAAATATTGTAGTAGAAGCCAGCATCGCCAACAGGCGTATTGCGGCCAATATAGGCTCTGAGCTGTGCAAGGATAGTAGCTCGAGACACCTCAAGCTGGCGACGGTCGGTAGCCACACCATTACGCTCGGCATAGGCCGTGAACTCACGCACAAGGTCGTGGCCTGCAAAGAACGCGTCGAGATCCTCGAGGCTCTTGATGGTGTCGACCTCCTCGCGGTGACGGTCCGTAAAGTCGAGTGTGAAGCGGTACAAGACATTGGTGTTCCACACCTTATTATAATAGGCCGTATAGCCAGTAGTGTCCATAGGGATGAATATGTCGGGCATAATGCCACCACCGCCATAGACCGTGCGACCGCCAGGAGTGGTGTACCTAAGCGATGCGTCGAAGTGAATAGAATCGGCCGAGAAGAACTCGTTGCGGTTGTAGCGGTTGATGATATCCATCTTATAGGCCTCCTCGTCACCATTGGTATATGGCTTCTGGATGGAGCGTCCCGTAGGGGTGTAGTAGCGTGCCACAGTGAGGCGTATAGCCGAGCCATCGGCAAAAGGTATCTGCGTCTGCACAAGACCCTTACCAAAGGTTCTGCGGCCGATGACCAAGCCGCGGTCGTTATCCTGAAGAGCACCCGCCAGAATCTCGCTCGACGAGGCACTAAGCTCGTCGACAAGCACTACAACATCGAGCTCGGGGTAGGTGCCATTCTTGCTATACTGGCGTTGCTGCTGTCCCTCGCGGTCCTCGGTGTAGACGATAAGCTTATCCGAGGGGAGAAGGTCGTTGGCGATGAGTATAGCCTGGTCGAGGAAGCCGCCGCCATTGCCACGAAGGTCGATAATGAGCGACTTCATACCCTCAGCATCGAGCCTCTTGATGGCACTACGCATCTCAGCGTGCGACGTGCGGGCAAACTGCGAGAGACGCACAAAGCCGATGCCAGCATCGCGGTCGAGCATAAACGAGGTCTCAAGAGAGTGCAGCTCGATAGCTCCACGCTCAACATCGACCTCGACAAGCTCCCTGAGGCCGTGACGCTGCAACGAGAGCTTGACGTGCGAGCGGCGAGGACCACGCATAAGTCGCACCATAGAGTCCTGCGGAATCTTCTGGCCAGCAACATCGCGACCATCGATGCGAATAATGCGGTCGCCAGCACGCAGACCAGCCTTATCGCTCGGACCCTGAGGAATGACGCTAAGCACCATAATGGTGTCTGTCGAGGCGTTAAAGACGATGCCTATGCCGTCGAACTCGCCCTCGAGCGACTCGTTGACACGCTGGAAATCCTTTGCAGGGATATACTCCGAGTGGGGGTCAAGCTCCGCGAGAAGCTTGGGGATGACGCGGTCGTAGAGCGTGTCGAGCTTGATGGAGTCGACATAGTAGTTGCGGATGGCGATGACAGTCTGCACCATCTTGTCGCTAAGGGTGAGGTAACGCTCCATATTCTCGAGCTCCGAGGCAAACTGCTCCACCTGGTTCGAACTCTTGGTGAGCTCCTCCCACACCATCACGAGCCTTCCTCGCTCGATGAGGATGCCCATAAACATCGAGCTGAGCACGATGGCAAGGATGATGATATTGTGTAAAAATCTCTTCTTTCTGTCGTTCGACATATTTTAAATATCGTTGCGGGGACTAACCCATTAAATTTTTAATCTGTGGCATCTGCACGGTGCACTCTCAGCCGCATCATCGTGCAACTAAAGTGCCGCCGAGGGCTACTTATTCTTAAAGGTGTATGTGAGACCCACCGAGAGCATAGACTGCACCTGAAGCTTGTGATACTCAGCCTTGTTGTAGTAGAACTGTACGTAGAGCTGTGTTGAGATGTGCTTTGTAGCCTTGATGTCGATGGTGTTCTCCCAACGTAGCGTAGGCACAACGTGCTCATATAGAGGCTTATCCTCGGTTGGCTTAAACTTCTTCTGTGCCGAGAGGTCGGTGATCCAACCGTAGAATGAGTATGCTGTAGTGCGATAACGCAACCAGCCATTCTCGCCCCACGAGCGGTCAAAGTCGAGCTGAATAGAGAAACCTCCCTCGTACTTAGACTTATGCCCTGCTGGCACGCTGTAGTCCTTCGATGTACCCTGGTCGATGCGATAGGTGGCACTCATCGCGAAGGGTGCCATATTGATCTTGAGCGGGAATCGTGTAGATGGCAGGACGTATGTGAAACCGACAGAGGCATCGAAGTAACCTGGCGTGAGGAAGCTCGATACTCGATCCTTCGAACCACGGCTCTCATAGCCCGCAGCAAACTGCGTACGGAACTTCACGTTAGCACCGTAGGTCCAGTTCTTGACCATTGCCCACTGTGGCGAGCTGGCAAGGGCTATTTCGTCGACATTCTTGAACCAGGTGCCACGCTTGGCGTCGCTCGAGATCTTCATACTGTTGTAGCCGAGCTTTGCCGATGCAGTGTTGGTGAGTGTGAAACGTCCCTGCTTGTAGGTGTGCAAGAAGTTGAGGTTGGCAAGGATTGTGATGGTGTTGTCGCCCGCTGCCTGCCACGATGGGCTATATGCTGTGAGTGAGCCGTGTAGGTTTGCTGTGAAGTCTACACTGTTACGCTCCTTACGCAACGTGAGACGCTCAGCACGTCGCTGTGCATCGGCAAGCACGTTGGTGTTAACCTCGCTGTCCTTGACCTGTGTCTCGAACTTTATCTTCTCTGTCTGGATTGAAGACTCAACGACAGTCACTTGTGCCGATAGCTCGAGTGCCGAAGCCATCAGTAAAATAGTCAAAATCGTACAAAACCTCTTCATAATGGTTGTCTGGTTCAAAATATTTGTAGTTGTCGGCTACAAAGATATAAATTTTTCCAAAGAATTTCGTATCTTTGTAGAATAATAATTTGTTTAAGAAAGAGTATATATATGAAATATTTTGGAGCACACGTAAGTGCATCGGGCGGTGTTGAGAATGCTGTTCGCAATGCACAGGAGATAGGGGCAACAGCCTTTGCCCTCTTTACTAAGAATCAACGTCAGTGGTTGGCACCAAAGCTCACAGAGGAGCAGATTGCAACATTCCGTACAGCTATGCAGAGTGCAGGTTTTGCTGCCTCGCAGGTGCTCCCCCACGACAGCTACCTTATCAACCTTGGTCACCCCGATGAGGATGGCCTCGAGAAGTCGCGTGAGTCATTCTTCGAGGAGATGCACCGCTGCGAGCTTCTCGGTCTCGATCGTCTTAACTTCCATCCTGGCAGCCACTTAAAGCGTATCGACGATGAGGGATCACTGCGACGTATCGCCGAGTCGATAAATATGGCTTTGGAGCGTTCTAATGGTGTCACAGCAGTCCTTGAAAACACTGCTGGTCAGGGCTCTAACCTCGGCTATAAGTTCGAGCACTTGGCCTATATTATCGATCGCATTGAGGATAAGAGTCGTGTGGGTGTCTGCCTTGACACCTGTCACACCTTTGCTGCAGGCTACGACCTTCGCACTAAGGATGCGTGCGACAAGACCTTTGCTGAGTTCGACTCTATCATCGGCTTTGGTTATTTGCGTGGTATGCACCTTAACGATGCTATGCGTCCGTTGGGTAGCCGTATCGACCGACATTCGCCACTCGGCGATGGCGAGATTGGCTGGGAGTGCTTCCGCTATATCGCTTCAGATCCACGCTTCGACAATATTCCGCTCATCCTTGAGACTCCCGATGAGAGTCGTTGGGCGGCGGAGATTGCCGAGTTGAAGAGAATCGCAAACCAGTAAAATTAGTTGAATATGAGGAGCATTATCGTATGGTTAGTAGCACTATTTAGCCTGTCGATGGCTGTGGCTCAGAGTGGTGCGGATCGCCCATATGCCGTGGGTGCCGACATCTCGTGGTTGCAGTGGCAGGAGCAGTGCGGTGTGGAGTTTTCGGATGGAGGAGTCAAGGGTGATGCCCTCGATATTTTGCGTGACAACGGCTTTAATTATATCCGTCTGCGTCTCTTTGTAAACCCACGTTCGGAGCTCGGCTACTCGCAGCGTGATGGCTTCTGCGACTTGGAGCATACGCTACAGATGGCAAAGCGTATCAAGCAGGCGGGTATGTACTTCTTGCTCGACTTCCACTACTCGGATAACTGGGCAGACCCTCAGAAGCAGATTATGCCTCAGGCGTGGCAGACTTTTAGCTATGAGGAGGTGTGTGCCGAGGTCTATAACCACACTAAGGCAACGCTCGAGGCTCTCGTAGCTCAGGGTACTGCTCCCGATATGGTGCAGGTGGGTAATGAGGTGAGCAATGGTATGTTGTGGCCATACGGCTCTGTACGTCACACGTTTGCAGGTCTTTGCGGTCTACTCAAGGAGGGTGTTCGTGCAGTGCGTGAGGTGACGCCTGATGCCGAGGTTATGCTCCACGTTGCCCTTGGCGGTCAGGCCGAGGAGTCGGTACGCTTCTTCAATGCTATGGCGGAGTATGGCGTTGATTACGACATCATTGGACAGTCGTACTACCCAGAGTGGCACGGCACACTCGAGGAGCTTGAGATAAATACGCTTGCCCTTGTCGAGAGATATCGTAAGCCTCTTATCGTCGTTGAGTATCGCGACCATTATCTCGATATTGAGCGTATTGTGAGCTCTCTGCCTAACGGTCTTGGCCGCGGCACATTTATCTGGGAGGCTACCTCGCCAGATTGGGGTAAGTTGTTTGACCGTAGTGGTGCAGCAACACCCGCACTAGATGACTATAATAGATAATAGATAGAAGATGGGAATTGTTGAGATGATGTTTCTGGGCTTTGCCCTTGCGATGGATGCCACAGCTGTGTCGATAGGTAAGGGCTTGACGCTCAAGGTTGTAAGACCTGTGTATGCCTTTAAGGCGGGTGTGTGGTTTGGTGGCTTTCAAGCACTTATGCCTATTATTGGCTACTTTCTTGGAGTCTCGTTCTCAGGCTTTGTTGCCTCGGTCGATCACTGGATAGGCTTTGCTCTGTTGCTGCTTATCGGTGTTAATATGATTCGTGAGGCACTGTCGGGAGATGATGATGAGCTTGACGACAACTTCTCGCCACGCACGATGTTCTTGATGGCTGTTGCTACAAGTATCGACGCTCTGGTTGTTGGCGTGACGCTCGCCTTTGCGGGTGCTAACATCTGGCTTGCCGCGGTAATTATTGGTGTTGTGACCTTCGTGTTGTCATTCTCAGGATTGTATCTTGGCCGCGTTATAGGCTCAAAGGCTGGCTCAAAGGCTGGAATATTGGGCGGTTTGGTGCTTATCGCCATCGGTGTGAAGACCCTTGTCGAGCACCTTATGAAGTAGGTGACATCCAAAAATAAGTATTGGGAGGTTAGAGGCCTCCCAATATTTTTTTAATAAAGTCTGTCACTTGCCTATATACTATCTCAACTGCAAGGCTCACGTCGTAGACCGTATCCATTCGGCGTTGCCACTGACGGAGTGTCGAGTGAATAGCCAGGAAGTAGAGTACCGTGGCTAAAGTGGTGTAGATTACTCCTACGATTATCAGTGATAGCCAGAGGCTGCCTATAACTTCGCCGAGCCATATCACAAGGGCTGTGCTCAGCAGCATAAGAGCCATAATGGCCGAGATGATGAATATTAGCAGTGACATAACTCAGCACTCTTATCGGTGGTTATTTCTCGCAGTCGCAGCCTGCTGCGTGCATTTTGGCTGTTGCCTCGTCAAAGGCCTCACGAATCTTGCTGCGAAGCTCCTTACCCGATTGTGGTGTTACGAGAACTGCTACCATAGCTCCTACGAGGGCACCACCCAGTGCCGAGAGTAGACATAATGATGATTGTTTCATAGTTTTATGTGTTAAACGTTGTACGCTTCTATCAAAGCAAAGTTCGAGCCACGAGCATAGGGAATCGAGAATTTTACTATCTTTGCACTATGACCGCGTCACAGCAACCATATATCGTCGCCTTTACGGGCCATCGCAACTATAATCGTTGCCACGACACCCTTATTCTTGATGCCGTTGAGCGACTTGTTGATAGAGGTGCTCGCACGTTTCGTGTCGGGATGGCTGAGGGGTTTGACTTAGCTGCTGCGTCCGTTGTGCTCACTCTGCGTGAAAAGGTGGACGATATCAAGCTCGAGCTGTTTATCCCCTGGTCGGGGTTCAGTCGTAGCTTCTCGGCACCAAACAGTAGGCTCTACAACGATATTCTCTCTCGTGCCGATAGGGTGGTCTATGTTGCTGAGTGCTATAGTGAGGGGGTATTCTATGAGCGTAACCGTCGATTGGTCGATGGAGCTTATAGGGTGGTTGCCTGGTGGAATGGCAGTGCCAGTGGCACGGGATATACCGTCCGTTATGCTCGCTCGTTGGGTATCGCAGTCGAAAATCTCTTTGATAATCAGCAGCTAAGACTGATGCTATAACGAAAGAGGGCAGTTGACGCACATCAACTGCCCTCTTACATTTTGTGTATATCCTACTCTTCGCTCTCGCCCACGAGTCGCTCATATTCGATGACCTCCACGTCGCTCTCGGTAGCTGCTGGAGCCACAGGAATTGTCATAGGGTTGCTCGCTGTAGCTTCGGTCTCCACCACCTGCTCAACACTCTCGCTCTTAGCCTCTGAGGGCCATACTGCTGGCTTCACGATGCCGAACATAATCCAGGCTATGAAGAAGGTGACGATGATGTTGAACGTCTGTGAGCCGAGGAAGGCAAATAGGACGTTGCGGTTCTCGCGTGAGACAATATCCTTGAGTCGTGTATCCATACCAATGCAGACAAACGATAGCGAGAAGAAGAATGTTGAGAAGTTCTTGGCTACCGATGTCTCGATAAACTTACCAGAAGAGAGTGTGAGCATATCGTTCGACTGCAAGATGCTAAACACTGCCGAGGCAACCACAAAGCCGAGGATGAACTTTGGGAACTTCTCCCATACGATACCAAACGAAGGTCGTGTGAAGCCTCCCTTCTCGCCCGAACGTGCCGAAAGGAAGAGAGCTATAAAGAATGCCACAAAGCCGATGAGTACGTTCTGTGTAGCCTTCACCACGATGGCGGTCTTCTGTGCCGCCTCACCAACCATCTCCGACGAGGCACCTACGCCCGACGTAGTGTCGATAGTGCCACCAATCCAAGCACCCATAATCTCCTGCTGGATAGTGGGATCGTCGGCCACGAGGGGCACGACCATCTTGGCGAGCCAAGGCATAAGGTATATCATCGGAACAACCACGATGAGTACCACCGAGATGATGTACGATAGCTGTCGCTTGTCGGTCTCGGCAACGCCCGCAGCAGTGATGCAGGCCGAGACGCCACATATAGAGCAGCCGCTTGCCAAGGTCATTGCCGAGCGTGGCTCCACCTTGAGCTTGCGTGCAAGCCAGTAGCTCGCAAACCACACTACGCCCACCACGGCGATAGCCTGGATAAGTCCCGCAGCTCCCGACTTCATAACATCCGAGAAGAGAACTGTAGCACCGAGGCAGACAACGCCAATCTTGATGAAGAACTCACCCTGGATAGCTGGCTTGAGCCACTCGGGGATGTGGAATGCGTTGCGAATGATAAGTCCAAATATAACCGAGAAGAATACCGCCTCAAAGCCGTAGAACTTCACTGCGTCGATCTTGGCTATCCACTGGGCAGCGAGTGCTACAAGGAAGACCGCGATGAACGATGGAACAAGACCCTTCATAGGGCGGCTAAGCACCTTGTTACCAACGTATAGCAACGTGAGTGCTATGGCGAAGAAGATTGCAATGTCGAGCCAAGCATTTAGCTCGGTAAGGTCTGCGGCAACCTTGATACCACCATTAGGAAGTAGTGAGGCACACGCCGAAAAGATAAGTAGCGGAATGCTCAGAAATGTTACAATCCAATCCTCGGTTAAGAACTTTTTCATTTTAGTTAATTAGTTATGGTTTAATTTGTTAGAACATAGCTGTTACCAACAAGTTGAAACCTAACGAGCTCTTGCCATTGACTGCCATATATGGCATTGTGTACGACAAGTTGCTCTGCAAGCGCAAGAACTTGAAAGGTTTGTAAGCCGCACCAATCTGAATACGCTGCTCGTCCATAATACGGTACTCATCGTTGATGAACTCGTAACGAGCAAACAGCGACCAGGGCTGCTCGAAGTGGTAACCACCCAAGACGTAGAATGCACGAGTGATGTTGCCGCCAAAGTCTGCCTCAGCATACTCTGAGCGAGCCACCCAGTGACGTGAGTCGTAGAGTGCACCTACTGCCCAGCGTGGGCTCTTCATAAACTTGTTGCCATTGTAGCTTGTCTCAGCATACATATACGAACCTGTCACAGCAAAGCCCTTGAATGGCTTGATTACGAGGCGTGCGATAAGGTCCTTTGAAGAGTTGTTGTCCTTGGCGTTAATGCCGTTGCCGTTGAATACGCCGAGGTTGTAGTTGATGATGTTGTAGCCCTCACGCTCCATAAATCCACCATATACCTGGAAACCGAAGTCGCGACCAGTAGCTGCGATGCCGTCGTAGCGGGCGTTGTTGCGAGCGAGGTATGTCGTGATGTATGAGTACTCGATAAACTCAACTGTTGTAGGGCCGCAGTTCTCATTCTCGTATGAGAATGGGATCTTGAACTGTCCGAGCTCGATGTTTAGGGCGTTGAGTGGCTTGTAGCGGAAGTAGAGGTCGCAGATCTTTGGCGATCCCGCCCAGTCCACCTGCAGACGGTAGTCGATCTTATCCTGAGCTGCGTCGCCTGTAAGGCTTAGACGAGCACGGTGGAGGTAGAATGTTGTCTCTGGGTCTGCGTTCTCATCCCAGCGGAAACCACCCTGCAAGTAGCCCGATAGGCTGAGGTGCTCGTTGGCGAACTTCTTGATCTTCTCGCCTGTTGTCTGTGCCTGGGCAGTGATACCCACCGCGAGGGCCAAAACCATTAAAAATAGGTGTCTTACCTTCATAGTATTTAAGTTTTAATTATTTGTATTCTTGTTTATGTATTCTGTTGCCAAAATTTCGGCGACAAAGATACTACTTTTTCTCTAATTATAAAGTTAGTAGAAATGCTTAAATCCCCGAATGTATATAAATTTCTTCATATATATTTGTTTTTGGCTTATATTTTTGCCGCTTTTCTGCCTGTTTTTCGTCACTCAGCATAGTGGTAAAAAAGGCTAAAAATAGATGAAAATGCTATGATTGCAACGCTCCCTTGTCATTTGCTCGCCGACAAATTTAGAGTCAATCCTTTGTAAAATAGATTTTATCTATTATCTTTGCATATAGTAGTTGCACCCAATTAGCTCGCGGCTACGGCTAAATCGACCCTGTTCCAATCGTTCATTGGTCCTATTTGCACAAGGATTACCCTTTTGTGCCACTTTAGGGATGTCGTTA
The DNA here is from genome assembly GCA_017559425.1 of Alistipes sp. Lineage (GTDB taxonomy): Bacteria > Bacteroidota > Bacteroidia > Bacteroidales > Rikenellaceae > Alistipes. The sequence continues at coordinate 3,615 of JAFYSI010000128.1, read as the reverse complement.
TGTTGCGAGAGCTTCGGCCACTGCTGCATCTTTTTGTCAAATCTCGAGCCACGATTTTTGGCAAATATGTCGTTTTGGTTTGCACTATTTGCCTTGCTGAGGTATTGTGCTGGGGTCAATACTTAAATTTATATTTTTGGGGAGTTATGAAAAAAATGATACTGTTGTTTCTTGCAGTTTTGGCCTTTGCCAGCTGTTCTCGCGATGTCGCTATGGATGTCGTTGTCGACGATGCTGTGCTTTGCCAGGTAAACGTGGGCGTTGACCCTGAGACCCGTGCCGATGTCGAGTCTCTCGAGGCGTTGCTCGGCGATAGCTATGAGCTGCGTTACATTCTCGAGATCTATGAGAATGGCTCTCGTCTTGGCCGACAGCAGGTTGCCTATAGCTCTGACCTCTCTGTTGTCTTTGCTGTTAAGCTCCCACCTCTACGCAACTATCAGTTTGTTGTGTGGGCCGATATCGTTGCTAAGCGTACTGCTGATAACGAGACGCCTACCAATGGCTATTACAATACCGATAATCTCTCTAAGGTGCAGGTTGTTAGTGTTAATTGGGATAATAGCGATCTCCGCGATGCCTTTAGCGGTGTTGCCGATGTTTGTGACTACTCGTCATCGTCTACTATCAACCTCTCTCTCAAGCGTCCTTTCGCTAAGCTGCGTATTGTCGACACCGACGGCATCACTAATGCTGAGGCAACGAAGATGAGTGTCAGCTATAGCTCGAGCTTCCCCAATACCTTTAATGTGCGTACGGGCACTATGAGCTCAGTTAATGCACTCCAGACGTATGATGATATCCCCGTTGGTGACGTGCAGGGTGAGCAGACGCTCTTTACCGATTTTATCTTTGTGGGCAATGAGGATACTTCCCTTACCGTTACTGTGAACTTCTACAATGAAGGTAATAATGCGGTATGTACACGCGTGTTCCCCGATATCGCTATTGCACGCAATAAGATTACAACCATCAAGGGTGGTATTATCTAACCCTCTGTTACATAGCCTTTTTTAACTTTTAACACAATACCTTTTATTTATTCACTTAATTTTTAACACTTTTTATGAAAAAGATTTTAGCTTTATTGGCAGTGGTACTCGGCGTGGTATCTTGCCAGACAGAGCCTGAGGGTCTTGACGTAAACGTGGGCGGTGAGGTAGAGACCACCGTATGCGTTTCGCTCCCAGAGGCTACCCGTGCTAACAGTGCATTGGGTGCATTCGGCAATGTAGACCTCGGCACAGAGGGTGATAGCAAGACTATCCGCTACATTCTTAAGATTTATCAGTTGGTAGATGGCCAGTATGTGGCATCTAACGATCGCCAGGTTGAGTACAGCGATGGTAAGACAGTTACATTCCCTGTTCGCCTTGTTCCAAACCGTGATTACCGTTTCGTAGTTTGGGCTGACTATGTAGTGAGCAAGAATGACGAGGACTACCACTACAACACTGAGGACCTTGCCAACATCACTCTCAATGGTAATTGGGATCCTATGGATGAGACTCGTGATGCGTTCACTGGCGTTTATTGCACTGTTGAGGCTGGCAAGCAGTACAGCAGCACATCACAGATCAACATCACTTTGAAGCGTCCTTTCGCTAAGTTGCGTGTTATCACTACTGATATGGTAGAGCTTGGCTACCTCGGCATTAACCCTCCATTCTATGCTACTGTAGAGTATACTACTGAGTATCGTCCAAGCTTCAACGCTTTGACAAGTGAGGCTTTTGATGCAGGTTCTGAGAAGAAGGCTCACAGCACAGTATTCGAGATTAAGAATTACGACGATGTGAGCGGTGCAAACAAGGTTCTCTTCACCGACTACTTCTTTGCAGAGGAGGGTGATGCTGTTAGCTTCATTCTTGACGTATATGAGGATGCTGCTAAGACTAAGCTTATCAAGTCTAACAACTTCTCTACTGATATCGCTGTTCGTCGTAACTACTTGACAACCATCTCTGGTAACATCCTTACTGATGGTAACAACGTTAAGGTTGACGTTGAGGATGCATTTGCGGGTGACGTTAATTTTGATAACGACAAAGAGGAGCAGACTATTACTGTTAACACTGCAAATGATTTTGTTGCTGCAGTAAATAGTGAGAATATCGATGTTGTTGTTTTGAATGGCGATATTGACCTCAATGACTTGCTTACTCGTGCTGATAGCGATCTTACTTTGACTGTTAGCAAGGCTTTGACTATCGACCTTAACGACAATACGCTCTCTGCCACATCTGCTCAGACTGGCAAGAACTACGATATGTTCTTTGTTACAAACGGTGGTGACTTGACTGTAAAGAATGGTAATATTGTGTACGAGCACCTTGGCGAGAACATGGGCTGGAATAATTGCACCGATATTTTCCGTGTAAGCTTTAGCGGTAAGTTGACACTTGAGGGTGTTACAGCAGAGAACAAAGGTGGCTCAGATATGGCATATGTTGTCGATATGAGCAATGCTACAAACCTTTTTGTAAACATCGATAACTCAACATTGAAGAGTACATATATTCCTGTTCGTGTATTCAACAACAATGGTAAGCACAATGTAACAATTAAGAATACTACATTGGATGGTAAGTATTGCTTCTGGGTACAGTACTGGCTTGCAGATGGCCGCAATCAGGAAACTTTGGATGAGACATTGAATATCTCTATCTACAATCTGGGCAACACATTCACTTATACAGGAGCTTCTGCTGTAATTTATGGTTTCAACGAGACAATCTATGCTGATGCTTATGGTATCACTAAGACCGTTAGTGAGGATGGTACTGTAGTGACATTGGGCTCTATGACTGATAATGGTATCGTTCGTCGTGGTGTTGCTGGTGTTGAGGAGAACACAACTATTAAGAAGGTTGTTGTTGAGGAGGGTGTTGCAGTATTGTACGACCGTACATTCCGTCGTTTCTATGCTCTTGAGGAGGTTGTTTTGCCAAGCACTCTTACAACTATCGGTGCTGAAGGTTCTGGCGTATTCCAGTCTTGCAACAACTTGAAGACGGTTGTTCTTCCTGAGAATTTGAAAGTTCTTGGTAAAGGTTCTTTCCAGGAGTGCTCTTCACTCGAGTCTATCAATATCCCAGCAGGTGTTACTCGCATCGAGTCTGACGCATTGCGTAATACTGGTTTGAAGTCAGTTGAGTTCCACGCAGGTGTAACTTACTTCGGTGCTCAGGCATTCCGTGATTGCAAGCAGTTGACAGAGGTTGTTATCAACGCTCCTGAGTTCACAATGGAGGGTAATACATTCGGCATTATGGCTGCTCCATTTACTCCTATGACTATCTACGTTGCTAACACTGAGATGAAGGCTTATGTTGAGAGCAAGTTGACTGCTCACTGTAAGACTTACATCACAGTTGTTGCTCCTGAGGTCGTAACTACTGTAGGTGCGCTCAAAGATGCACTTGAAACTGAGGGTGCTAAAATGGTTGCTGTAGCTGCTGGTAACTACACATTCCCAACTTCTTCTGTTAAGGCTGGTCAGACTATCATTTGCGAGGAGGGTACTGTATTTACTGGTACATCAGGCCTAAATATCAACGGTGCAACAGTTATTGGTGCAGAGTTTAAGAATGAGAATGGCACTGCAGTTTCTGG
>JAFYSI010000127.1 GCA_017559425.1 Alistipes sp. | reverse complement strand
TTTTGCGTCCCGAGCAGCCATTTACCTGGGCAAGTGGCATTAAGAGCCCTATCTACTGCGACAACCGCCTCACGCTCACAGCTCCTGAGGTGCGTAACCACGTTGAGGAGGGCCTTGCAGAGCTCATCCGTCAGCACTACCCTGAGGTAGAGGTATTGATGGGTACATCGACTGCAGGTATCGCTCACGCTGCTATCACCGCTACAATCCTTAACTTGCCTATGGGCTATGTACGCTCAGGCTCTAAGGACCACGGCCGTGGTAACCAGATCGAGGGTAAGTTGGAGAAGGGCCAGAAGGTAGTTGTTGTTGAGGACCTTATTTCAACAGGTGGCAGCTGCATCGAGGTTGTTGAGGCATTGCGTGCAGCAGGTGCTGATGTTTTGGGTATCGTGAGCATCTTTACTTACGGTATGCAGAAGGGCTTGGACCGTTTGGCTGCTGCTGAGGCTAAGAACTACTCACTCTCTAACCTCGACGCCTTGGTAGAGGTTGCTGCTGAGGAGGGTTATATCAAGGCTGAGGACAAGGAGCGTATCCTCAAGTTCCGCAACAACCCATCTGACGAGTCTTGGATTAAGTAATTAACTGCAAAGAATTTTATAGACGAGGTATGAAGCATTTGATTGACCCTACCGACTTGTCGGTAAACGAGATTTCTGAGATTATTGCTGTAGCCCAGGACATCATAGCCAACCGCGATAAGTATAGCGAGGTGTGCCGAGGCAAGAAGCTCGCCACACTCTTCTACGAGCCAAGTACACGCACACGCCTTAGCTTCACCGCAGCAATGATGGAGCTTGGTGGCAACGTGTTGGGCTTTGCCGATGCTAAGTCATCGTCAGTGTCGAAGGGCGAGACAGTGCAGGACACCGTAAGGGTTATCAACTGCTTTGCCGATATCATCGCTATGCGTCACAAAGTGGAGGGTGCTCCCCTTGCTGCCACCGATGTTACGTCGACACCTATCATCAATGCTGGCGATGGCTCACACAGCCACCCTACCCAGACAATGACCGACCTGCTTACGATACATCGTGAGCTCGGAACACTCAACAACCTCACCATCGGTCTTGTAGGTGACTTGAAGTATGGCCGTACCGTGCACTCACTCATCAAGGCAATGACACGCTACGAGAATACTAAGTTTGTGCTCATCTCGCCTCCTGAGTTGGCTCTGCCCGACTATATTAAGAGCGAGGTTTTGGATCGCCTGGGTGTTGAGTATCGCGAGTCAGCAGATATCGAGTCGGTTATCGGCGATGTAGATATCCTCTATATGACACGCGTTCAGCAGGAGCGTTTCACCGACCTTGAGGAGTATGAGCGTGTCAAGGATTGCTTCGTGCTCGACGCTGAGAAGATGCGAGGTGCTAAGGAGCGTATGGCGGTGCTTCATCCACTGCCACGCGTAAATGAGATTTCTATCGACGTTGACAGCGACCCTCGTGCTGCCTACTTCCGCCAGGTGGAGAATGGTAAGTTCGTGCGTATGGCTCTTATCCTCAAGCTCCTCGAGTGGAAGGATGACGAGAGCCGCAAGTTCGACCACAGCGGCGAGGCTATGGGCTGCAAGTGTTCAAATCCTTTGTGCATCTCGAACCTCGAGCCTGTGCGTCCACGTTTTGAGAAGTGCGACGGCACAACACGCTGCGTCTACTGCGAGTGGGAGGCAAAGTAGCACATACCACATAATCAAAATAGCCTATCCTGAATAAAGGATAGGCTATTTTAGTTTAGTGAAGGCGGCAATCGCTTAGAACTATTGAATATTAAGCCTACCACTTATTTGAGTTAATAATCTCCATAAACTCTGCGGGGTCGCGATACTCGGCATTCTTAAAATCGAAAGGTTCGGATACGAACATTCCGGAATAGTTACCATTGCTATCTTGGAGGATTGCACACACCTCTAATTTATCGTAATTAGAGCTACCATAGTAATATGATTTAAGCAAGGCCATTGTGTACATCCAGGCGAAGTCGTAGCCATAATACTCTGCAGTTCCCGCAGAATAAAGCGTAGATTTAATCTGGGCAACGTCGTCATTCTCGGTAGTAATCTTCCAACAAAATATGAACGGATACGCTATACTTGGAGCAAATTCGAAATTTGGATACCTTCTCTTAATTTCGTAGTAATCGTATGGGCCATATATCTCAATATTAGTAATACGATTATTTGCTGGTACAGCCTTCAATGTTCTATAATCATAGCGGAATAGCGGTGTTATGGCATAGCCATCGAGCACATTATTCTGCACATTAGCACCTCCGAAAGCAAGTATCGAATATTCTGTATCAGGCAAATAGAGGTCGGCATTTGAATACATTTTTTCTCCAGTGTACGTAGGTATTACGTGCTCAACATCGAAAAGATATTGTATTATCTCATCATCTGTCATTCCCTCTATCGCACTCGTCTTAACGTGACGAAAAGCATAGGTATCCTCGTCGTTCGATGGGATAATCTTATAGTCGCAGCCGTGAGCATTGATATTAGACACCTCGATATCTATGGTTAGATCGCTCATTGGCTCACCTGTTGTGATGTGATACAACGTAGGTTTCGATGTCAACACTGGACGTTCGTTTTGCAGATCCACAGTATAGAGAACTACGGTATAGTTGGTATCGGGCCACAGATGCACCTCAAAGTGATAATCTCCCTTTGGATAGCTATCCATTATCTGGTCGATAGACATTTCTCCAACGTACTGCATATTGTACCACTCGACATTGAAATATCGTGCAATATTATTGTAGTATAACTGGTCGGGTTCCTCACCCTCAGGAAGATATAGCGGAGCACTATTGTCGTCCTCGGCAAATAAGACTATGTTTGATGCACCAGTGTAGCCATTGGTTTTCACATCGACAATCAACTTTGCACCTTCTACCTTGATATCAGCCTCGAGCTTTGTTCCGTTATCAGTGATGCTTGGCATAGTCACTATCTCGTAATAGACATCGGTAATCATCATACACTCCTCATTATCGTGCGAGAACTCAACGCCATAGGCATAAATAACATATTGAACGGTAGGATGCAACTGCAACATATACTCCCAATCCTGCGACTTAAACATCATTCCTGAAGAGCTAAATCGCTCGAAAACATTGTTACCCGAAAATGCGTGCGAGATATTTTCATCGTGATCGAAGAGCTCTTTGGCTGTGGTAATATTGTTTTCCGTAAAGTACGACACAGGACGTACCATACCGATAACATACATATTATCAAGCTTGCAATCCCAATGGAAGAATGCATACGTAGCATTTACCTTTTCTGCCCAGCACGTGATGATATCACCCTCGTAGCCACTCTGGCTAATAGTGATTGTCACATTTTTAGCACGAGGATGGCTCAACACAAATGCTCCACTGCGATTTTGGCCATCGATGTTGCCTTCGACAGTTACTACTATATGGCTCTCTTGAATTTCGCACTCAAACCAATATTCGTTCTCGCCTTTTGAGAAGGTCATAGGCTCATCGCCACCATTCTTCAAGGCATAGGCCACCTTAATCTCACCTCCTGAAGCACCAATAGTATGCTCCGCGACTCTTATTCGAATCTCAGAATCTCCACTTGGTTCAAACTCATCAATAGGCTCGTCGGCACGACAGCCTAAAAATAGGAACGACGAAAGAATAGCTCCAAGGTAAAGGATATATTTTCCCATAATTTTGAAATGTTTAGCGAGGCTCTTGCAACATTTTTTGGCTATCGACAAACAGCATTGGCCTCCGAGCTGCCGCTGCCGATAATAAAGTACCTAACACAAAGGTAATAAAACTTTTTTTAATTCGCAAAACCCCTCACCAACTTTTCCGCTGGGGGGGGGTAATTCACTGATGTACAACAACATAGCATTAGAATAAAAAAATGCTTGTCATTAGTTACAATGCTCCACTTCATTATTTTGAGTAAATTTTCGAGATGTCAGTTCACCCGCTCTATTAGTCGCTTCACCCACTCTAATTGGCGACTCGGCTGACGGGGTGATGGAAAGGAGAATAGACGGTGTTAACTTTGTTGTAAGCAAACTAAAACACCAATACTATGAGACGACTTATTACACTTCTTCTGGCAATCTTCACTATTGCAACGCTCTATGCACAAGAGCCAACCACTGTCTACTGCTCAATTGCTGGCAGCCAACTTACGGGGCGTGCCAATGGCTATATAGGTCCTGTGGAGATTAACTTCGGGCAGGACTCACAACAGACAAACTATCTAAAAGACGAGGATGGCAGGCGCATAAACTTCAAGACGATGATCCAGGCCGTGAACTATATGTCGGTACGTGGCTGGAAGCTTGTGTCGACCTATACACTCTTAAGTCCGAGCCTTACCCAAAATAGCAACCTCGACGAGGATATCATCGTAATGATACTAAGCAAGGAGGTCACATCGACAGAACAAATTACTGAAGGACTATAAAAAACATAGTCGCAAATGTCAGATATGCCATATTTGGTATCTATATAATGAAGCGGCGTAGGCATAAATATGGGTGCTCTGCAGCTAAAACTTGGCGTTGCATTCTAATGAAAATATTTTTTAAGGAGTAATCCAAAATTTGAGGTGCCAAGCGAGTCCGCTCGGCACCTTTCCATCATCTACACACGTAAGCATCTGAGTATCTGCACTTTACAAGCTTTTCCAAATCAATCAAAATTCATCCTCGTAACTGCTTGATTATCAGCACTATGAAAAATTTGCCGAAATCAATTTTTCAACCCACTGATTATCAATACATTAGGGGGGGTCTCGGAAAAACTTTAAGCTAAAAAATTTGGCAAAACGAGCTATGTAGCTGTAACTTTGCAGTAGGAGAAGTCACAAAACGCAAATCAAACAATACATATATTTATTAACATATAAAATTTACAATTATGAAGAAGTTTATGTTTTTAGCAGTTGCTATGTTGGGTTTGGTATCGTGCGATGTGATCGAAGGAGGAGATTATATTCAGGATGTGCCAGCAATCAACTTCGACGAGGAGGCTATGACCGTAGAGGCTGCGGGTGCCGAGGAGCTTATCATCACAGTTAAATCGACAGGTCTAGATGCAGTGACCATCAGAAGCGGCGAAAGTATTTTTGCCTACTGGAGAGCACAGAGCGATGAGATAATAGACATGAACATTGCTGGTGACGGTTGGATGGGCATCGTAGAGGTAATCGAGGAGTATAACAGCGGCACGCGAGCACTCCCCTCATACGAATCAGCAATCATTGTACGCATCGCTGCTAACGAGACTGGCGAGGAGCGTCAGGCGACAATCACTGCACGTAGCTTCACCAAGAGCGACACAATAACAATCACTCAGTCAGCTGAGTAAAAGAGGCTAAAATAGAGACCACAACAGCCAAACTGTAATAAATTTCACCTCCGCCTTGCATTTTTCCGCCAATAAATTTGGAAAATTGCCGGGGGGGGGTAAATTTGCAAACAAAATAGACATAAAAGTATATATGGTATGAAACGTATAGTTTTTCTTCTTTGTGCAGTAATGCTCTTCGCCTGCATGAATGAGGTGGATAATGTCGCCGAAACACCTGTCGTAGTGTTTGAATTTGGCAAAGTGTCGAACGTATCAACGGGTGAGACCACTGCTGCCATCACGGCTGACCGTCCTTTTGTAAAGATCGACGGCAAATATGACCACGATGCAAAGCTCACACTTCTATACCACCGTTCAGATAGCCTCGACAATAGCTTTGAAATAATTGATGATTTCGAGCTTCTTATTGGCGAGGTGAGATTCTTGATTTTTGATCTCGAGCCAGGCACGACATATAGTGCCTTTATGCATCTTGAGAGCTCTACGGGCGAGACAGCACAGAGCGAGCGTTTCGATTTTACAACAAAGCCTCTTGAAAATATTAACGGTGCAAAATACGATATCAACATCAACAGCAAGCGAGGTCTCTTTGCAACGGTGCATATCAGCAACATTCGCTACATCGTAGATAATGTGGATATAGAGCTTGACTGCCTATGTTTTGAGTATAGACGTTACAAAAATTTTAACTATCAGGAGTGGACTACCTATGAGTTCGGCACCGAGGAGATTGCTGATGGCGAGGTGGAGTTCGAGATTCCAAGCAATGGCGAAGAGTACCTCGATGAACTAACGACCTACGAGTATATAATCTCGTTCGTGCCAAAGGATGAGAGCTACCCTACATATAAAACGGCAGAGGGCAACCCATACTACACATTTAAGATGGGTTATGCCGAGATTGAGGCAAGCCTATCGACACCTGCACTAACACTCGAGAACGACATTCTCAGAGTTGTAGTTGAGAGAGTCGACCTCTTCTACGATGGTGTATCTATCGATGATTACAAATCTGGTTTCCCATCATACGCTATTAGATATCGCATAAAGGGAGCAGAAGAGTGGGAACAGAGAAGCTGCACAAGAGAAAATGGAGGAATGAGCGTGACATTTGGCGTTAAGGGTGTAGAGCCAAACACCACATACGAATTCTGCGCAGTGGTATATGCCGGAAAAGGTGATGGACACAAAGGCTTTTACTCAGACATTGCTGAGATTTGCATAAATCCAACAAACTAACATAATACCTGGCGACAAAATAATTGGGACTGTTCTGCGTGAACAGTCCCAATCTATTTATAAAGCTATGTGGTTACTCCACGCAGCGGTCACACTTGTCAGCCAAGATGTCATCGGCCAAAGCTTCGAGAGCAGGCATATCTGATGGCTTGAGGCGTGAGAGGATGGTAACCATAGGCTCCACAACCTGAACATCCTTGAAGCGATCGATGATGTTTCGCATAGCACGACCTGCCGATGGTGCCCACGAGCCATTCTCGATAATACCAATGCGACGCTTGCAGAAGCCCTTGATAGCGAGGTGGTGCAAGAAGTCGTGCATTGGAGGGAAAACATCAGAGTCGTATGACGCAGCAGCTACAACGAGGCGTGCGTGGTTGAAGGCAGCCTCTACAGCTACAGACATATCGTCGCGAGAGAGATCCAAAACAACAACATCCGAAGCACCCTTGGCACGAAGAATGTCAGCAAACTTACGGGCGGCATCTGCTGTATTGCCGTGGATTGAGGCATAGGCAACAACAACGCCATTTGACTCTGGCTCGTACTTGCTCCACATATCGTAGAGACCGATGTAGTAGCCAAGGTTCTCGGTGAGCACTGGGCCGTGCAATGGGCAGATGATAGAGATGTCGAGCGTTGCAGCCTTCTTCAAGAGTGCCTGAACAGGAGCACCATACTTACCGCAGATGTTGTAGTAGTAGCGGCGAGCCTCAGGAGCCCACTCATCGTCGTAGCACAAAGCACCAAACTTGCCGAAGCCATCGGCTGCAAAGAGCACCTTATCAGTGCTATCGTAGCTTACCATAACCTCTGGCCAGTGAACCATAGGAGCCATCACAAAGTGGAGCGTGCGACCACCAAGCGAGAGCGTGCCGCCCTCCTTAACACCGATTGAGCGACCCTCAAAGGCTGTCTCAAAGAAGAACTGGGGCATCATCTTGAGAGCCTTATCAGAAGCTACAACCTGCATATCAGGGTAGAGCTCCATAGCACGAGCAATGTTACCAGCGTGGTCAGGCTCAAGGTGCTGAACAACAAGGTAGTCTGGCTGACGACCATTAAGAGCTACACGGAGGTTCTCAAACCACTCGTCGCCCTTGCGAGGATCGACAGTATCCATAATTGCAACCTTCTCATCGAGAATGAGATATGAATTATACGACACACCACGAGGTACTACATACTGACTCTCAAACAAATCGATATCGGTGTCATCGACACCAACATACACTATCTTTTCGGTTATATTCTTAATCATTTTGCATAAGATTTTCTCATTTCGATGGCAAATATCTTAAATTTTATGCAGAAAAACAAAATATCGTACCACTTTTTTTATAACTTTGCTGCACAAATTATGAAAATGATGAAAAAGATATCAATTATAGCCACACTTGCTCTTATTTTGGCCTCGTGCGGAGGCCAGGTTGAAGAGTCGAACAGAACAATGTTTGTGACCATTCCACCACTGCAGCAGCTTGTTAACGAGATTACCTGCGGTGACTTTGCGGTTGAGATTCTCGTTCCCGAGGGTGCGAGCCCCGAGACCTACGAGCCTACATCGCAGCAAATTGCAAAGCTCAACGACGCAGAGCTTGTATTCGAGATTGGCCTTATTAATTTTGAGCAGAGCCTCGTTCGCCACATCGAGAATAGCGAGCGTGTTGTCAACCTCTCGAAGGGCATCGTGCTTATCGAGGGTAGCTGCTCACACCACCATCACCACGGCCACCACCACTCACACGGCATCGACCCTCACATCTGGACATCGCCCAGAGCACTCGGCACAATGGTCGATAATATCACCGCAGCACTTCGCTCCGAGTATCCAGACTCAACGAAATATTTCGATGCAGCCGAGCGTGTTGCAGCACGCCTCGCGGCACTCGACAAAGAGTGTAGCGAGATGATTGCAGAATCTGATACTAAGGCACTTATGATCTACCACCCTGCCTACACCTACCTTGCTCGCGACTACTCTATCGAGCAGATTACAATCGAGCAGGAGGGCAAGGAGCCTACCCCACGACAGCTCAAGGAGCTTGTCGACAAGGCACGTTCGTTGGACATTAAGCGTATATTCCATCAGCCTCAGTATAGCCCCGACAAGCTACGTTCGATAGCTCAGGAGATTGGTTCTGAGGTCGTTATGTGCGACCCTTTGAGCCGCAATATTGAGAGAGAGATTCGTAAGGTTGTTGAGATAATTTCGCGTGGTAATGAGTAGCAGAGAGAGCCTTATAACGATTCGTGACTTGGGCGTTCGCTACGACAGCGTCGTGGCTCTCGAGCACGTAAACCTCGACATATACTCGGATGACTTCTTGGGAGTTATCGGCCCGAATGGTGGAGGAAAGAGCACATTGGTAAAGTCCATTATGGGCACTATACCCCACTCTGGACGTATCGAGTATTCTGATTTATTGATGCGTGGCGGCAAGCCACACATCGGCTATATGCCTCAGATTTCGTCGTTCGACAAGGCTTTTCCGATTTCGGTTATTGAGGTTGTAATGTCGGGATTGCAGCGTGAGCGAGGTTTGCTCCGTAGATATGGTAAGGAGGAGCGTCGACGTGCTATGGATGCTCTCGAGCTGGCATTGCTCTCAGGGCTTGAAAATCGTGCTATTGGCGAGCTCTCGGGAGGTCAGTTGCAGCGTGTTATGCTCTGCCGTGCCATAGTCTCTGAGCCACGCCTCTTGGTGCTCGACGAACCTACAAACTTTGTAGACAACCGCTTCGAGAATGAGCTATACAACTTGCTCCACCACCTATCTAAGCGAATGGCCATCGTGATGGTATCGCACGACGTGGGAACGATATCGAGCGTAGTGCGTAACATCGTCTGCGTGAATCGCCACGTTCACCGCCACGATTCGAACGTAATCACCGAGGAGCAGCTACGCAACTACGACTGTCCGATACAGATAATAACACACGGTGATGTCCCCCACACAGTACTTGGAGAACATCACCATTGTCCGCATTGCGAGAAGTAGTAGGATGCGTGCTACTCTACTACACGAGTGAGTACCAACGCCTCGCCATCTACTTTATCTGAAAGTGTCATCACATCGCCCTCGATATCGACAACGACATAAGGCATAAGTGGCTCATCCTTGAACGAGCTCTTGATCATTGACGAGAACATCTCATAAATCTGAGGCTTCATCATCTCCATCATCATCTCGAACTGAGGATTCTCTGGCACCAACTGAATCTTGTTGAGCGTAATGTCGATATCAGAGTACTCAACAAAGAGCAGATCATCAGCATATACCCAACTACAATTAAGCAACACGCCAAAGTCGAGAATCATCTCAATACCTGTATCTACAGCAATCTGCATCTGAGCATTGATATGCGCCAAAGCCTTAGCATTCTCGCAGAACTCAAAGCAGCAATCCATCTTGGCATTACCCATCTCCTGAGGTACCTCACCCAAAATCTTAGAGATAAACTCAGGGGATACCTGCCACTTACCCAGCATATCCTCAGCCTTAGGTTGTGCAGCCATTACTGAGCTGAACATAAGCATTGCTACTGAGAGCAATACGAAAGAGAATAACTTTCTCATAATCAATCTATTTTAAAAGTTCATAATGTACAAACGTACTTGCATCGAGTTGTAACTCTGGACGCTTATCAAAGATTCCAAAGACAGCAGAGCCTGAGCCCGACATAGCGGCATATACAGCACCTGCATCAAGGAGTGACTCCTTAATCTCGGCAATGCGAGGATGCGACACAAGGATATGGGCTTCAAAGTCGTTCACTATGCTCTCCTGCCACTTATCAAGCGGCATTTTTATAAGTTCACAAAGATCACTCTCGGGCACTGCAGGACGAACACCACCATAGGCCTCAGCCGTAGATACTCCCTCCTCGGGCTTTGCCACAACAAGCCACTTACCTCTCAAATCGACCTGCACTGGCTCCATAATCTCGCCACGTCCCGTGCAATATTGCGGAGTGTCGTAGACAAAAAATGGAGTATCGCTTCCTATCTCGGCAGCAAGTGCCGCGAGCGTAGGTCGATCAAGGCCGAGCTCGAAAATATCGTTCATAGCACATATCACAGCCGTAGCATCAGACGAGCCGCCACCAAGACCCGCACCAAAGGGCACTCGCTTATCGAGCGTAATGCGGACACCTCGCGTGGAGTATCGCTGCTGCATAAGTCGAGCGGTACGCACAGCAAGGTTCTTCTCTGCAGGGCAGTCGACAACGATACCTAACCCCTCGAACTCGATACTGCAACCCTCCAGAGGCTCGATGGTAACAACATCGTAGAGTCCACGGACGGGATACATTATGGTCTGTAGCTCGTGGTAGCCATCTTCGCGGCGACGCACAACACGCAGTCCGATGTTTATCTTGCAATGAGCATTAATTATCATACCCAGGAAAGAGTAATAAGTAGAGCAAAAAATATAAATACGATTGGGACAAGAAGCATCCACAGCGAGGCCTTACCCCATTTAACCGATAGTTCACCGAAGTGAGAAGCACCCGACTCGTTGCCACAGCCCCACTCCTGATCCGACTTAAAGTAGTAGATGAGCGACACCACGGCAAAGGGCCAAAAGATGAAGAACGCGACAACGGTCCAGATGATATTGGTATAGGGATTCACCCTTTGAAAATTAGGACGCTGAGCACCATAACCCGCAGAGTTATAACCACCTGCCGTGCCATAGCCCGAAGCGTTATACGATGACGCACCCTGACTACTCTCGATGATGTGTCCGCAATGGGGACACACAGTGAGCGACGACGCCACAAGGCCACCACACTCACTACAAACTCTTGCTGCCATATCTCTCAAATGTTAATTTACACAATTATACGAATCTTTTTCTAAATGCCGGCCATTCGTCGACGTTTTCTCTCAAGGCGAAGGCGAATAATTGTCTCCTGAGAACGACGACGAATATATCGCCAACGGAAGAGGGCAACGAACGCAATAACGAGGAATATAACAGGCTCAATCGAAAGCCATAGTGCCTGGTTGAGCGTGATAGCATCCGCATAGTAGCAAATCCAAGTGGTTAGTGCCCAGAGTGTAGCAGAGATAAATCCTGTACGCATACCGCGTTGCCAGCAGGCTCGTGGCGAAAGACGACGAAAATTAAAGAATCCACCGATAAGCAACAAGACAAAGCCAATAGCTGCATCTATCTCGACACTAATTATAGCTTCTCCGAAAAAGCAGTCGGCAATAAACATACCTCCAAAAAAGGTAAATATATCTCCCACCTTAAACTTCTTCTCATCGGGCATCTTACCCAGGCGACGGTTTGCCATTCGCTCGATACCGTTGTATCGAATGCGATATAGGTTGAATCTATTCCTCATTGCTCATCTCCTTTTTAGTTTTTGCACGAGGCTTGCGTCCCGAACGACGCAAAGCCTCGGCAATAATCCATTGCAGCTGTCCATTGACTGAGCGGAACTCGTCGGCTGCCCACTTTTCGAGGGCATCCATCGTCTCGCCGTCAATGCGAAGCATAAAGCTGCGTGTATTTGACTCCTTCGTAGCCATAGGCGAAATTAGTTATGCAATGTTCCTGTATTGACCACAGGCTGAGCAGCCTCGTCAGCACAGAGCACAACGAGCAAGTTGCTCACCATAGCAGCCTTACGCTCCTCGTCGAGCTCGACAACCTCCTCGGTAGAGAGACGCTCAAGAGCAATCTTAACCATCGACACAGCACCCTCGACAATCTTCTCGCGAGCCGAGATGATGGCATCAGCCTGCTGACGACGCAACATAGCAGCAGCAATCTCTGGAGCATATGCCAAGTAGTTCAAACGAGCCTCGATAACCTCGATACCGGCAATCGAGAGGCGGTCGTTGAGCTCATCAGTAAGACGATCGTTGATCTCGTCGCCACCCGAGCGGAGTGTCACTTCATCAGCCTGGCTATTAGAGTTCTCGTCGTAGGCATACATACCTGCCACCTGACGCAATGCCGAGTCGCTCTGCACTGCCACGAAGTTCTCAAGCACATTCATACGAGTATTGAGACCCGAGCCGCCAATCTCGACTGGTGCATCAATCTCGAATACAGCGTTGTAAGCACCGTCGTTCTTAATCTTCCACACTACAACCAAACCGATAAGGATTGGGTTACCCGCCTTATCGTTGACCTTGATAGGGTCAACATTGAGGTTACGGGCACGCATCGAGAGCTTCTTAGCCGACATAAATGGGTTGATCCACCAGAAGCCTGTGTCGTAGAACGTACCGCGATAGTTACCGAAGAACAAGAGCACGCGTGACTCGTTGGGCTCAAGCATAATGTAACCCGCAAGCATAACTACCACTGCGATGAAGATGACGATAGCTGCAACGAGTGACCAGACGATGACATCCTCGCCATTTGCAGCGTAATAGAACAAGTAGCCAGCACCTACAGCGAGGGCCAACTGAAGAATAAGTGCAATGAAGCCATTAAGCTTCCATCCTGAATAAGTGTAGTTTTTCATAGAATTAGGTTTTTATAGGTTTATAATTATGATATCATTTTGATATCACAAAGATAAATCAAAAGTTTTGTTTCCGCAAAATATTTTTAGACTTTTTTTTCGCGAGCAACATTAAAAAATCGGAATCACCAAGAGGCAACCCCGACTACATATATATTATATTAACAAAGAGGGAACAAATTGCTAAATAGATGACCGAACAACAATAAAGAAGCGACTGCCAGCCCGAAGCTCGACAGTCGCTAATGTATAGATTGATATGCCACAAAAGATTAAAAATACTTTGTTGGCTTGTCGATGATTGCAGAGATAAGGTTGTTTGCTGCCGATGACGCACCAATACGGAACAAATCGGTTGTGAGCCACTCCTTGCCAAGGACCTCCTCGACGATAGTGTAGTACAAAGCAGCATCCTCAGGGGTCTTCACGCCACCTGCAGCCTTGAAACCCACCTTGCGGCCAGTCTCGTTGTAGTAGTCCTTGATGGCGTTACACATAATAAATGCAGCCTCAGGAGTTGCAGCAACGTCAATCTTACCTGTAGATGTCTTGATGAAGTCGGCACCTGCAAACATTGAGATGAGCGACGCACGGCGAATAAGCTCTGGCGACTTGAGAGCTCCAGACTCGATGATGACCTTGAGGACTACATCGCGAGCCTCCTCACGAAGAAGCTCCACCTCGCTTGCAGCCTCGTCGATATGACCCGACATAACCATACCAGGATTGAGCACGATGTCGATCTCGTCGGCACCATTCTCAATAGCCATAGCTACCTCGAGAGCCTTAACCTCGATGAAGCTCTGCGATGCTGGGAAGGCACCTGCCACGCTGGTGATACGCATAGGTGTGCCATCGATCTCGAGACCTACAGTCTCGACAAATGGAGGATAGACGCAGATTGAGGCAACATTAGGGATTGCGGGATAGACATTGTAGAAGTCGACAGCCTTTCGTGCGAACTCACGCACCGACTCGTGCGAATCTGTGCAAGAGAGAGTGGTGAGGTCGATTGCTGAGTAGCAGAATTTGTAGACCTCCACATTGTCGTTACGATTAGCGGCCACCTTTATCTTAGCCACCTCCTTAGATACCTGAGCCTCGCTATGTGCGGGTGCGTATTTCTCCAGTTCCTTTGCGTAGTCCATAGTCACACTATATTTTTGCAATCACAAATATATACTTTTTTTTAGAAATATACAACATATAGTACCATTTTTCGCACCAGAGCATAGGATATTTACAAAAAAGAGAGTTGCCAGACCATACGGCCTGGCAACTCGAATTCCCAGATATTGGGATAAATTACATTACCACTACAGAAGCAGGGATAAGTACGTTTGAAGCCTTGAGAGTAGTAGGAGCAGCTACAGACTGAGCAGCAGCAGCCTTCTCGAAGCCCTTCATAGGACCGTAGTTCAAGATGTTGTTTGGAGTACCCTGCTCGTCGAGTGACATAAAGCCGATTTTACCTGAATCTGGATTCAAAGCAAATACGTCAGTAGCCTGAGCTGTGAAGATCTTACCACTGTTAAGCTCGCCAGTGTACATCTCGCAAACAACGTTGCCATCAGCATTCATATAGAGCATCCAAGCTGGGAACTGACCTGTTACGAATGTGTGACCACCGTCAGCGAGTGAGCAGTAAGACATCCAGTATGCATAGTAACCATCACCAATATCACCAAGGCTCTGGAAGCTCCAGATCTTGAGGCAGTTTGTGCCATCCTCAGCAAGCGATACAGTACCGAATGCAGGGACATCTTTACCAAGCTTAGACAAACCATAAACAATAACATCGTTAGTAGTACCCTCATTAACAGCAATAGTCAAGTTGAGGTCATTACGCTCATCCTTAATCTCGAAATCACCCTTCTCCTTGCTGTATGCAGCAACCTTCTCAGTATAAGCTGTCCAGTTACCCAACCAAGCCTTAGTCTCCTCAGCAACAACAGCCTCGCAAGTTGTAACATCAGTACGAGCGAGATACTCAACACCAGCCTCGTTAGTTACAAGAGCAAAGATAGAGTAGCTTGTAGAACCATAAAGACCCTGATCCCAAGCAGCCACAAGACCCTCCTCGCTGTTTACATAATCAAGCTGCTCTGAAGAAAGATCATTGAGGTTAGCCTTAATCTTAGCCTCATCTGCCTGATCAACACTCTCAGTAAAGAAGAGACCCCAAGCAAGTGACTGAACACCAGTACCCTTCCAGCAGAAGTCGATAGCAACCTCCTCAGCACGAGCCTCAGCTGTCTGAGTGAACCAATCAACTGAAGTAAGACCAGTTACAGTTGCAGATACAGTACCGAAGTCAGAATCCTTGTAACCCTCACCAGTAGCCTTAACACGGATAGTGTACTCACCCTTGTTAAGGTTCTCGAAAGTGTAAGTGAGCTCAGAAGTTGTGTAGTTCTTACCCTTGAGGTTCAAAGTGTAAGAGTCTGCACCAGTGATAGCAGCCCAAGATACAGTAATTGAAGACTCACCAGCCTCAGCAGTAGGAGCTGGAGTCTCGAGCTTAGTGTTGTTGTTGTTACCACCCTGTGGCTCATCAGGAGTCTCACCACAAGCTGCGAAGAGAGCAGCTGCAGCGATCATCATCATTGAAAAAAACTTTTTCATAATTGATTTTTGGTTAATATTAAAAAATTAAAAAGTAAGTTTTGTTACTCTATCACTCTTCATCGTACCCAAAAACAACTAACTCGGAGGCCACCACAGGCGTGATAGCCAACAAAGAGTGTTATAGACACAATTTTACGATGCGAAGATAATCAAAAAAATCTATTTAAACACAAAATAGAGAGAATTATTTAGCACCAGCAGCAAGTTTCGGACCGCACAACGGTAAAATAAGATTTTCTGTTGCAACCCTACATCTCACCGATTTGCGATTAGAAGGTAGTGGATGCAACGCTCGGCAAAAATAAATGCGGATGGGCTGTACTAGACGTACTGCCCATTCGCATTTATTTTTGTTAGCGGCAGCAGATGCTGCCTTATAATCGCAAATTACAACTGGATCTCCTTGCCAATGTACTGACGAAGATTAACATCCTTCTTGCAACGCTCAGCGTAAGATGCATCCTTAGCAATTGCAGACTTAAGCTCTGCAGTAGCTACTGCGAAGTCACCCTGCTTAGCAGCGATTACAGCACGGAGGTAGTCAGCAGCAGCACTCTTATCGTTAGCGATAGCCTGCTTAGCAGCTGTGTAGTCAGCGTTCATAGTTGCAGCGATAGCAGCGTTGTAGCCATCGAGCTGCGACTGAGCCTGTGCGTAGTTAC
>JAFYSI010000021.1 GCA_017559425.1 Alistipes sp. | reverse complement strand
GGATAAGTCGCTCGAGCCAGAGTATAAGATTCCGCTGCGTCTGGGTGTCTATGTGCTCACCGACAAGGACAAGCATATCGACGTCGATCTTCCTATCACGGGTAATATCGACTCACCTGAGTTCTCACTTCGCAAGGTCATCTTCAAGGCTATCGGCAACCTGCTACTCAAGATTGTCGCTTCGCCATTCAGCTGGATGTCGTCCGACAAGCAGGATACGTTCAAGGCTATCGACTTCGACCTTTTGGACCCAGCACTCACCTCTGAGCACTACGCACGCCTCGACAAGATGGCCGAAACACTCAAGGGCGATGAGACTATGAAGGTACGCCTCGTGCAGCGTGTGAACTACCAGCGTGCACGTCGCGAGATTGCCGACCTCAACCTCAAGATGGCATACTACAACTCTTGTCAGACAGAGAGTGAGAAGCGTCTCGATATGCTCGATTTCGCTCGCATCCAGGATATTAAACTCTCGGGTAAGGATGTAGTGGCATTTGCCGACTCACTGCTCATAGCTCGTGGCATCAACCCACAGCACCTCTCGACACACGCCAAGGCTGAGACCCTCTACGGCGATATTATCGATATGCAGCTTAGCCGCATTATGGAGGCACGCAACAAGACCATCCGCGACTATATGGGCTTCCAACACAAGGAACTTCGTGTAGACAGCTTCATCGTTGAGTCGATGACAAAGGAGGAGATGGAGAGCTACCACGGCAAGGATCGCTTTGGCATTATCCTCATTATCGATGGCGTGGTGGTCGCTGTTGAAGAGAAGGAGGAGAAGAAGAGCGACAAGGAGGCCGAGAGTGGCGATAATAGCGACAATGAGTCTAACAAGGAGGCTATCGCGAGCAACGAAACGAGCGAAGCTAAAGACGAGGAGGACAATAAATCAAGAGTTGCTACGTTAGAGGCAGTTGAACCTTGCGACTCAACAAAAGTAAAATAGAACACAACAACAATTTATTAATATTTAACAGATTAACAAAACAATGAAAAAGGTAATTTTGATTGCTGCTATTGTTGCGTTTGCATTTAGCAGTATGGCTTGTGGCTCAGGTCCAAAGCTCCAGACTGAAAAAGACTCACTCTCATACTGTGTGGGTGCAAGTTTGGGTCTCAATGTCAACTTGGGTTTGAAGGATCTCGAACTCGATCAGGATTTGATCGTTAAGCATCTCAAGGATGTTATGGCTAATGGCGACATCAATTCTGATGAGTTCAAGACTGAGAAGCAGAAGATGGATCAGAAGATTCAGATGTTCCAGTACATAAAGCTTATGCCTTATATGCGAGCAAAGCAGATGCGTGAGATGTCTGAGCAGCCAGACACCCTCCCAGCACTTCCAGAGCTCTACGATAATGAGGAGTACACTCGTGAGGAGATTGCTCGTTGCTTCGGTTCTTCAATGGGTGCCTACGCTGCATTAATTAAGGATGAGTTGGATATGAAGGTGTTTGAGTCAGGTTTGAACGATGGTTTGAAGGTTGAGGATGCCGAGAAGATCGACGAGCAGCTCAAGCTCACTCAGGAGCAGATGCAGCAGGCATTTATGGGACTCAATGAGAAGATGATGAAGAAGGAGCAGGAGGAGTATGAGGCTTTGAAGACTAAGAATGCCGAGGAGTCTGCAGCGTGGCTTGCTGAGGTAGAGAAGATGGAGGGCGTACAGAAGACCGAGTCTGGCATCTTGTATCGCATCGACCGTGAGGGTACTGGCAAGCAGGCTACTAAGGATGAGGACGTAGTAAAGGTTAACTACGAGGGTAAGCTTCGCGATGGTAAGATCTTCGACTCTAGCTACGAGCGTGGCGAGGCTATCGAGTTCCCACTCAACGGCGTTATCAAGGGCTGGACTGAGGGTATGAAGCTCGTTAAGACTGGCGGTCAGATCACATTGTGGATTCCAGCTGAGTTGGCTTACGGCGAGCGTGGTGCAGGTCAGGATATCGGTCCTAACTGTGCTCTCGAGTTCAAGGTTGAACTCTTGGAGGTTAATCCAGTGGCTAAGAAGTAATCATCTGCTTAGATAGACAAAAATAGGGGATGTCCAGTGAGGACATCCCCTATTTGCATTGTAGTAACTACCCTACTGCTTCTTTGGAAGTAACTCAGTGAGTGAGCCGAGAGCACCCACCAAGTTGCTAGCCTCGAAAGGTAAGAATACGGTCTTAGCCTGCTCACCCTGACCAATCTCCTTGAGCGTGTCGACATACTTGGTAAGAAGCATATATGTCGCAGGATCGGTCTTAGACTCGGCGATAGCCTCTGCCACCTTGCGTATAGCCTCAGCCTCGGCTGTAGCCTGCAAGACCTTAGCATCTGCCTCACCCTGAGCCTTGAGAATCTGAGTCTGCTTCTCAGCCTCTGCCTGGTTGATCTGCGATGCCTTCTCACCCTCAGACTTCAAAATCATCGCCTCCTTCTGTCCCTCAGCCTCAAGAACCTTAGCACGACGCTCACGCTCTGCCTGCATCTGAAGCTCCATTGTGCGACGTACTGAGTCGGGAGGTGTGATATCCTGAAGCTCTACACGGTTGACCTTAACACCCCACTTATTAGTTGCCTCGTCCAGTACGGCACGCAACTTCGAGTTGATGGTATCACGCGATGTGAGGGTCTCGTCGAGCTCCAACTCACCAATCACGTTACGAAGAGTTGTCTGCGTGAGCTTCTCGATAGCGTTTGGCAGGTTGTCAATCTCATAGACCGACTTCACTGGGTCGACAATCTGGAAGTAGAGCAGGGCGTTGATTGTGGTGGTTACGTTATCCTTGGTAATCACACTCTGTTTGTCGAAGTCGTAGACCTGCTCACGAAGGTCGATTCGCGATGTTGTACGCATCGTAGCATACTTCGAGCCATCGGCATAGCGTACCTCGTCACGCTGATATACCTCGCGGGCACGGTCGATGATTGGGAAGAGGTAGTTGATACCCGACTGCAGTG
Source organism: Alistipes sp. (assembly GCA_017559425.1). Lineage (GTDB taxonomy): Bacteria > Bacteroidota > Bacteroidia > Bacteroidales > Rikenellaceae > Alistipes. Next base: position 1,535 of record JAFYSI010000021.1, on the reverse strand, counting down.
TTCGGTCGTAACGACCAAGACGCTCCACAACGCGGGTCTCTGACTGCGGGATAATCTTGAAGCCCTTCAAGACATAGATTACAGCGATAAGGGCAATGATGATGTAGATGATGACATCTACGCTAATGTTTAGAATCTCCATAGTTATAACGGTTTAACAGTTAGAATCACGCTATCGATGGCCACAACCTCGACGTGGGCACCCTCGGCAATAGGTTCACCGCTCTGCGATTGAGCTTTCCAGTCGACACCATCAATCATCACACGGCCACCATCTTCGTCGATTGCAACGCACACCTTGCCACGACGACCAACCATCGCACTGGCATTTGTAGCGACCTTCTCCTCGTCGGTGTGAAACAGACGTCTAAGCATCGGACGCACGCCAGCAATGGCAAAGATTGTGACGATGGCAAAGACAAATAACTGCATCTCGAGGCTTAGTCCCATAGCGGCGGCAACAGCACCACCTGCTGCACCAATCGAGATACATATTACAGCGAAGCCCTGCGTAAAGAGTTCAATGATAAATAGCAAGAGTGCTACAATGGTCCAATAGTGCCAAATCTCCATAGTCATAGTTTTTTAGTCTTTTACCTTAACGAGGGATTACCCCTCAACTTTCTATCAAAATTACGAAAAAATTTTGGGCCGTGCAAACAATTATGCCGAAGAGAGTCGCAAGCGACAAAAAGTGCAGAAAAGATGATATAAGTTGAAAAAAAATTCATACATTTGTATGATTGAACAATAACCTAACGTAAACCTAAATTTAGAACTTATGATTCGACACATTGTAATGTGGAAATTTCGCCGCGATTTGAGCGAGACACCCCAGCAGATTGCTTCTGAGATGAAGAGCCGCCTTGAGAGCCTTAAGGGTAAGATTGATGGTCTCATCGCAATTGAGGTTGGCGTGAACGCAAAGGAGAGTGCCTCGTCGTACGACGCTGTGCTTATCTCTGACTTCGAGTCGTGGGAGAAGATGGAGGCCTACAAAGTAAATCCTCTGCACGTTGTGATTAGCGACTACTGCAAGGAGCGTCGCTTGGAGCGTGTCGATGTCGACTACGAGCTATAAACCAAAACACAGAACAATACTTAAAACAAAACATAAACCAAAACTACTATGCAGAAAAGAATTATTGAGTGCGTACCTAACTTCTCTGAGGGCCGCAATATGGAGACTATCAAGCAGATTACCGATGTAATCGAGGCTTCAAAGGGTGTTAAGCTCTTGGATGTTGATCCAGGTGAGGCTACTAACCGTACTGTTGTTACGTTCGTTGGCGAGCCTGAGGCTGTGTGCGATGCTGCTGTTAAGGCTATCAAGCGTGCTACTGAGCTTATCGATATGCGTCAGCACAAGGGTGCTCACCCACGTATGGGTGCTTGCGATGTTTGCCCTCTAATTCCAGTATCTGGTATCACTTTGGAGGAGTGTGCTGAGTTGGCACGCGCTCTTGCAAAGCGTATTTCTGAGGAGACAAATGTTCCTACATATTGCTACGAGGCTGCTGCCTTCACACCAGAGC
>JAFYSI010000126.1 GCA_017559425.1 Alistipes sp. | reverse complement strand
TTCTACTCTCGCGAGTGGGTTGCCGTTGTCGACCGTGGCAATATCGTTGTCTCGCCAATCGCGTCGGATGACAACTGCGAGGTCTTGGTCGAGCGTAACACACTCCGCTCCTACGTTGGCGGCTCTGTGCTCTACTACAACTACCTCGACATTGACTATATCGACACCCTCAATCAGGGCGAGAATGTTGCCATCATCGATGCCGACAAGCTCAAGTTTCCGCTACGCCTTCGCCGCTGGCAGGAGGGAGATTGGTTTGTGCCCTTCGGTATGAGTGGCCGCAAGAAGCTAAGCGACTACCTCATCGACAAGAAGGTCTCGTTGGCACAAAAGAGCAGGCAGTTTGTGCTTCTCTCGGGCGACGACATCGTCTGGGTTGTAGGCCGTAGACTCGACGATAGATTCGCTGTCACAAAGCATACCGAGCGAGTGCTTAGAATCGTTCAGGACAATATCTAAAATGAACAACTGTCTATGGCTAAAGTGGTGAAATTCAACGACTGCGTTGCTCAGTATAATGCGATGATGGCCGACATCAAGGCTCGTCGCTTCCAACCTATATATCTGCTTATGGGCGACGAGGGCTACTTTATCGATGCCCTCTCCGATGCCCTTGCAAACACCATTCTTACCGATGCCGAGCGTGCCTTCAATCAGGTTGTTGTCTACGGTCTCGACACCGATGCAGGTGCTGTTGTCAACCTCTGCCGTCAGCTTCCGATGATGGGTTCCTATCAGGTTGTCATCGTCCGCGAGGCACAGCAGATGTCCAAGCTCGAGGCACTCTCGCACTACACCACCTCGCCCCAGAGCACCACAATCCTCATCCTATGCTACAAGAATAAGGAGCAGGGTAGAGGCCTCGACAAGCGTCAGTCGCTATATAAGAGCTGTGTGAAAAATGGTGTCGTCTTCGAGTCGGTGCACCCTCGCGAGTATGAGGTAGACTCGTGGATATCATCCTACGTCGCCTCTCGCAACCTTACAATCTCAGCCAAGGCTATGGCAATGCTCAAGGAGCACGTTGGTATGGATCTCTCGCGTATTGCTCGCGAGATTGATAAGCTCGTCGTATCACTCACCGAGAGCGACCGTACAATCACCGACACGCATATCGAGCAGTATATCGGCGTCTCTAAGGATTTTAATCTCTTCGAGCTCAACGATGCCGTCCTGAAGCGAGACGTGGCTCGTGCTATGAATATCGCCGACCACTTTGCCCGCAACCAGAAGAGCCACCCTATAACGCTCACCATCACTATGATGTTCAGCCAGTTCCGTCAGCTGTTCATCTATAACTACCTACAGTGGCTCTCACGTCGTCAGGCTAAGCCCGTGCCCTCGGATACTGAGTTGATGTCGATTATTGGTGTCAATAACCCCTTTGCACTCAAGGAGCTTAAGGCTAATGCCTCGCGTTGGGCCAATAGCCGCGTCTTTGCTGTGCTTGGCTATTTGCGTACCTACGATGCTAAGAGTAAGGGTGTCAATAGTGGCGGTTTGGATGGCGGTGAGCTGCTCAAGGAGCTATTGTTAAAGATTTTCTCAGAGGCTTAGTATGAGGCTGTTGGCGTGGTTAGATGGCGAGGTTTTCGTGGCCGAGAAGCTACGAATAGGGACCCCCTATGTCCAGCAGCGAATACACACCTTCGCAGGTGTTGCCCACAACCTCGACCACCATATAGCGGTCCTACGTCGCACCACAGAGGAGCTCTTTGGCTTCGCCTCGCTCTGCAGCGTGAAGGATGCACAACGCATCATCGGTAAGCTTGTCGAGCTCTCGCGTGTGGGTAGCTCGCTGAGTGTCCCTGTCGTTATGCGTCTCGATGCCGATGCCAGCCTCTCGTTCGAGGTCGAGAGACCCACGTTTGGCTGTGGTGGCTATCTGCGTGCTAAGCGTGATGTGGGTGTCACCTACACTATGTCTCAACCTATGTTCGATGCCGAGACCCAGGCGAGTGTCGCACTCGATAGGATGGCCGACTTTGCCGTTCACCACCTCGGTGGCCAGCGTGCTATATGGGTCAACAGCGAGGGCTATCTCCTGAGTCGTCCCTGGCAGCCAATCTATGTATATTATAAGCAGTGTTGGTTCACCCCCAAGCGTTACGATAGCGTGGAGTTCTGCGTTATGGAGCGAGCTATCAAGGCTGCGGGTTACAAGCTCTTGGTGCGTGACATCCCCGAGTCTGCCCTCGAGATGGTCGACGAGGTCTTCACTGCCGACATTATGGGAATATCGTCTTTCTCATCTATTAAAAATCATAGGCTCCTATCCTCGATAACAATTCGCATTGCCTCAAAGATGGAGCCTATCATCTAATCTTACTCGTTAGCCTAAATATTGTCTATTGCGTAGAGGTAGGCACCGAGCGACACGGCGTTGCTGGCACCGATATCCGAGATTGTGATGCCGACACGCTTCTCTGGATCGTATGCCACCTCGAGGTCTGTTCCGTAGACCTTTATTTTAGTTGAGCTACCACTTGCAAACTTCTTAAACTCAGCCTCATCGTCGAGGTTGTAAACATTCATCTGCACTCTATTAAGCTCGTCGCCCGACATAGTGCGAATCTTAGAACGCATCTCGCCAAGGAGTGCTGGCATAAAGTACTTCGAGGCTGCCGACAATCCACCGCCAATGACGATGATGCCATCCATCAGCGTAACGGCTGTCGCCATAGCATCACCCGCCACACGACCAAGCGTTGCAAAGGCCTCCTTAGCCGCATCACTATTGCCCTCGGCAGTGCCCTCTGCTATATCAAAAATATTCTTTGGCTCAAGCTCTCGCTCATCGCCAGAAAGCTCGCGGTAGACACGCTTCACGGCACGAATAGCCACGCCATCCTCGACGATATACTCCGCGTGGTCACGATGCTTCAGACAGAAGGTCTCGACGCACGAGTTATCTCCGAGGTTGAGCTTTCCGTCCATCACGAAGCCAAAGCCGAAGCCTGTGCCGAATGTGAATCCGAGCATATTGCGATAACGTTTCTCTGCTCCCGCCTCCTCGAGCTTGCGGTTGATGCGTGGAAGAGCTCCACCCATAGCCTCGCCGTAGGCAAAGAGGTCGGCGTCGTTGTTGATGAATACAGGGATTCCAAAGCGACTCTTGAGCATTGGGCCAAGTGCCACGCCGTCGCGGAACGATGGGAAGTTTGGCAGGAAGCCACCAATCACGCCATTGCGGTAGTCAGCAGGGCCAGGAAAGGCAAAGCTTATGGCCACGGGAGGCTCTGGTAGCGACTCGATAATTTGCTCGAAGCCACGAACAAGCGTGCCGAGGCAGAGGTCAAGGTCGTGGGCAGAGGAGGGTAGTGTGAGGCTCTCACCAAATGGCTTGCCGTCGCACATTGCTCCAAATACAAAGTTGGTGCCACCCGCATCGAGTGTCACAACTATTCGTCTGTTGTTAGTTTGCTGTTTCATAAGTAAGGCAAAGATATGAATTAAATTTGAGATAGTCAACACCTTCGGCATCTGGCTACGATAAATGGATAAAAATGGAATATTTTATGGTTGAAATGTTTGATTATTCAAAAATTAAATATACATTTGTGAGAATTTTTGGTGCTGTAGTGCCGCGTGCGTGCGATTGTGTGCGTATATCGGGCGAGTAATTAATGTTCGTACCAGAGATTGTTCGACGAGACAAGATAGAGAAAATATACGATAATAAAACTTAAAACATTATTCAACTATGGAGAACAACAAACTTCAGGAGCTTACACAAAAGCTCTACAACGACGGCTTGGAGAAGGGTCGTTCTGAGGCTGAGCGTCTTGTTGCCGAGGCTAAGGAGCAGGCAGCAAAGATCCTTGCTGAGGCAAATGCCGAGGCAGAGGCTGTTGCTAAGGCTGCTCAGATGCGTGCCGATGATATCGCTAAGAACGCAATGACCGAGATCTCTTTGGCTGGTCGTCAGGCTATCTCAAAGATTAAGACTGAGATCGCTGAGGCTATCATCCTCAAGTCTACAGGTGCTGCAGTTAAGGCTGCCGCTATCGACCCAACATTCATCAAGGATATGCTCCTCGCTGTTGCCAGCAACTGGAACGCTTCAGCTGCCGAGGTATCGCTCAAGGCTTTGCTTCCAGAGGAGAAGCGTGCTGAGCTCGACGCTGCAATGCAGAAGAGCGCTGCAGAGCTCCTCAAGGCGGGTGTCGAGGTAGGCTACTCTAAGGAGGTTAAGACAGGCTTCAAGGTTGGCGAGAAGGCTGGTGGCTACTACATCTCGTTCACCGACGAGAGCTTCGATGCTCTTCTCAAGGAGTATCTACGCGAGAAGGTTGCTAACTTGCTTTATAAGTAAGCTATGTTCTCTACGGAGTATTACTATTTGGTAGCGGGTCTGCGTGAGTGGACGCTCGACTCTGATACCAAGGGCTTCGATGTTCGCGAGATCGTTGATGAGATTCTCGCTGAATTGTCGAAGAGCGATCGTGCGGCCGTAAAGCTTCTTTACGCCTACTACGATTGCGAAAATATCATCGCCCACCGTGCCAAGCGTGAGCGTCACAACGCCTTGGGTAATCTCTCTCGTGAGGAGATTGACGAGATGTTTGCTTCACGCAACTACGATGCGTTATCTAAGAACGTCGCCCAGGTTGTCAAGTATTTCAACGAGGCTGACGACGAGGATCGCGACGAGGAGCAGGTCATCACAGAGAGCTTCGAGCGTGCTCTGTTCGATGCCTACTACAAGGATTTGGCAGCTTCTAAGTGCTCTTTCCTTGGTGCGTGGGGTGAGTTTGATCGTAACCTTCGTAACATCGCTGCTGCGTTGGCTGCTCGCGAGGCAGGTCGCTCGGTTGCGGATGTTGTCGTAGGTGGTGGTGATGTTGTTGAGCAGCTCAAGCACTCTTCAGCCGCAGACTTCGGCTTGCGTGGTGAGTTGCAGTATATCGACTCGGTTATCGCTGCTGTTAGCGACGAGAAGAATATCGTTGAGAAGGAGCGTAAGATTGACAAGGTCCGCGAGACATACGCTTGGGAGATTGCCGTCTTCGACTTCTTCAACATCAACTTCATACTCTCATATCTTGTCAGGGTTAATATCGTTGCTCGTTGGATGCTTCTCTCACCAGAGGTTGGTCGTGAGATGCTCGATCGTTTGATGAATGATCTTGATGCCAAGAATCTTGTGAAAAACAATAAATTAGAATAAACGAATGAAAACATTAGGACGTGTAAACGGTATTATCTCTAACATCGTTATCGCCAAGGTTGACGGTGCGGTATCGCAGAATGAGATATGCCACGTATATTGCGGTGACACCCGTATGATGGCTGAGGTCATCAAGGTCATAGGCGATGAGGCCTATGTGCAGGTTTACGATAGTACGCGTGGTTTGAAGATTGGCGATAAGGTGGAGTTCGAGGGCCATATGCTCGAGGCTACTCTTGCCCCAGGTCTCTTGTCACGCAACTATGACGGTCTTCAGAACGACTTGGAGAAGATGGATGGTCTGTTCATCAACCGTGGTTCTATCACCGACCCAATCGACTTCGATGCTAAGTGGGACTTCAAGCCACTTGCAAAGGCTGGCGACAAGGTGTCGGCTGGTGACTGGCTTGGTGAGGTTAAGGAGCAGTGGGTGATGCACAAGATTATGGTGCCATTCATTATGCAGGGCAACTACACCGTAAAGAGCGTTGTAGCTGCTGGCACATACAAGGTTACTGACACTATCGCTGTTGTTACTGATGCTGATGGCAACGAGTACAAGATCACTATGGTCCAGAAGTGGCCAGTTAAGCAGGCTATCCGCTGCTTTACTGAGAAGCCACGTCCATCTCGCGTGATGGAGACTGGTGTTCGTGCTATTGACACATTCAACCCACTTGCTGAGGGTGTTACTGGTTTTATCCCTGGTAATTTCGGTGCTGGTTTGACTGTGCTTCAGCACGCTATCTCTAAGCAGGCTGATGCCGATGTTATCATCATCGTAGCTTGTGGTGAGCGTGCTAACGAGGTTGTGGAGATCTTCGCTGAGTTCCCAGAGTTGGTTGACCCACGTACTGG
>JAFYSI010000125.1 GCA_017559425.1 Alistipes sp. | reverse complement strand
TTATTGTAGGAGTCGATGACCTCGCCAAACTTTGCTGCCTCCTGCTCATTACCCTCGATAAGAAGGCTCACAGCAGCGTGGCCACCCGAAGGGGCAGCATTCTCATCGTCTTCGTCCATACGCATACGACCAGCGGCATTGATGCGAGGGCCAATCTTGAAGACGATGTCGTCGATGGTGATGTTATGTCCCTCAAGACCACAAATCTTGATGATCGAGAGCAAACCCTTCGACGGCTCAGCATTGAGCTTGCGAAGTCCGTAGTATGCCAAAATGCGGTTTTCATCCACAAGAGGCACAATGTCGGAGGCGATGCTCACGACCAACAAATCGAGCAGGTGCTCAATATCCGTAAACGGAATTTTGTTGCGTCGGGCATAGGCCTCAACAAGTTTAAAACCAACGCCACAACCTGACAACTCATCGAAAGGATAGTTGCAGTCAGTGCGTTTGGGGTCGAGTACAGCCACAGCCTCGGGAATCTCCTCGGCGGGCAAATGGTGGTCGCAGATGATGAAATCCACGCCCTTCTCTTTGGCATAGGCCACCTTTTCGACAGCTTTGATGCCGCAGTCCAGAGCTATGACCAGCGTAACGCCTTTACGTACAGCATGGTCGATGCTGCGGATTGATATGCCATAACCATCGACATAACGATCTGGAATGTAGAACAACAAATTTTTGTGTCCAATCTGGCTTAGGAACTTGTAGACCAGCGAAACGGCAGTTGTTCCATCTACGTCGTAGTCGCCATAGATCATTACCTTTTCGTGAGTCTTGACAGCCTTCTCGATACGCTCCACGGCTCGCTCCATATCCTTCATAAGGAATGGATCGTGCAAGTCGGTTAGCTGTGGCGAGAAGAATTTCTGAGCCTTCTCGACGGTGTCTATGCCCCTCTGAACCAGTAGGTTGGCCAAGACTGGCGACATATCGAGGTTCGAAGCTAATGCCTCGACCACCTGACGATCGCCCTGTGGCTTGACAACCCATCTTTTCTCTATGGGCATAATCTTTATTTTTTATATTTAACATTTAAATTTTTCGTTAGGTAGTGTATAAACTTGGGTTTTACCTCCTCCATAGTAACCTCTCTGCCACAAAGCGTCGAGAGCGAGCATACACCACGGTCGGTGAAGCCGCAAGGGTTAATGAGGTGGAACCAGTTTAGATCGGTGGCAACATTCATCGCCAAACCGTGCATAGTGACGCCGTGAGAGGCACGCACACCAACAGCACAAAGCTTCACAAGGTGCGTACCCTGTGTTACCCACACACCCGAAGCTCCCTGGGAGCGGTGTGCCTCGATGCCATACTCAGCAGCGAGGTCGATAACACTCTGCTCGAGTGCCTCAATATAACGGCGAACACCCAAGCCTATTGCGTCAAGGTCAAGAATTGGATAGCAGACAAGCTGTCCAGGGCCGTGGAACGTGATATCGCCACCACGGTCTATATGATAAAATTCAGCACCAAGGCTGCGGAGATACTCTTCAGTACAGAGCATATTCTGCTCATCGCCGCTCTTACCCAACGTGTAGACCGCTGGGTGTTCGACGATAAGAATAGTGCCTCGAGGCTCATCCTCCGCGAAACTCTTCTCGAGCTTCTTACGGCACAACGCGTCAAATAGCGAACGCTGCAAATCCCAGCACTCGCCATACGCCATAGTCTGTAAATCTCTGATCTCTACTTCTTGCATACCTTCTTCACAGCTTCAAGTGCGGCATCGGCCAAATATGACGAACGCACCAATGGTGCACTCGCACAATAGCTGAAACCCATCTCAAGAGCTCTGAGTCGGTACTCTTCGAACTTTGCAGGAGTGATGTAATCCTTTACAGGGTAGTGCTCCTTGGTAGGTCGAAGATATTGGCCGAGGGTAACGATGCTCACGCCCACATCACGCAGGTCGTGCAAAGTTTGAAGGATCTCCTCCTCGCTCTCGCCCAATCCGACCATCAGACCGCTCTTGGCAACCGCACCACTATCGGCAATATGCTTCAAGGTAGCGAGTGACGTGCGATACTTAGCACGCGAACGCACCTCTGGTGTGAGTCGCTCGACGGTTTCGATGTTGTGTCCCACAATGTCGGGACGCGATGCCAACACCACGTCTAAAAGCTCGGGGCGGGCATCCATATCGGAAATAAGGAGCTCTATTGTTGCATCAGGATTCTCACGACGAATGGCCTCGACAGTGCGTGCCCAGATGGCTGCACCGTGATCATCGAGGTCGTCGCGTGTGACAGATGTGACAACGACGTGCCTTAGGCCCATCTGCTTAACGCTCTCGGCAACCTTCTGGGGCTCATCCTCGTCGGGAGGCAATGGGCGACCAGTGGCCGTAGCACAGAAGCGACAGTTACGAGTACAGATATCGCCCAAGATCATAAATGTTGCAGTACGGCGACTCCAACACTCCGCCTTATTGGGACACATACCGCTTGTACAAATAGTATGCAAGCAGCGACCCTCGACGATTTGCTCCACCTCGGCCGTGTTAGCTGTGCTTCGCAGGCTAATCTTGAGCCATTCGGGCTTACGCAGATGCTCGTAATGTTTTTCTACCTTCGGCATTTTTAAGTTCACTTTTTTCCAATTGATGCAAAAGTACAAATTATTTCAATAAATACAAAACTTTTTGCCTCTTTTTTAAATAATAGCCCCAGGCAGCACACTTAGTAACACTAAAGCACCACCCTTTTGAGCCAACATTATGATTCAGAAGTGGAGCTTGCAATGATAAAAATTTAAAAATCGGAGGCAGAAGAGAGAGAGATAGCCACCCAAAACCGAGAGAACAGCAAAGTGTTAAAATCGCAACAAATGGCCACTTTTGAGATAAAATGCTGCGTGCAAGAAAAAAAAATTTCATCTCTTGGCTAAAAATTTTACATTTTCTTCTATTTTTTATGCTTTTTAGTCTTTATTTTCTTAATACTATCCTGATTATCAATCTACTGAATAATCTGACGCGAGTAATTGAGTCAAAAGGAACCCAGACAATGTATTCAAAAAAAAGATAGATATCATACAATTTGGCTGTTATTTGACTAACTATAAGCGAATTCTATATTGTGATAAGTATTTTTGATTTGCAACATTGATTTTTTCGCCATATATTTGCACCAGAAACAAGGAAATAAAGCTAAATACCTAATGCTTTTTAAGATATAAAACAGGTTGATAAAAATAGAGCTAAAACTTAAGTGAACTAAAGAATTGATGTAAAAATTGGTGTAAAAAATTAGTAGTGTAAAGTTAAGATTGTTTGTGTCCGTGAGCTGCCTCATTCGTGAGGCAGCTCCATTTTATACACATCCCAAACCACTGATAACGTACACATTGCAGCAATTAGCAGCAAACAACAAAGAGTCGTCTATTCCCACTATCGTGCCTAATACACTAAGCCTCGAGGAGCCTTAAGCTGAACAAAATTGCCCCTTTTTAATTTCCGCGACAATGCAGCTGGATGGAGGTGAAATTTTAGCAAAGAAAAGGGCAAAAAAACAAGATTTTCAATCAACGCGAAAATTTTCTCGATAAAACACCAAAATCAGCCGAATTGTAAAGGGGGATGAAATGTCTTTTAGGTCAGCAAATAATCCTTTTATGCGAATTGCGGAGATAAAAGGGACAGAATAGAACATAGGGGCTAAGGAAATTTAGGGAGGTTAGGGAATAGAGTGAGGTTATGGAAAAATGGCGACAAATGGGTTAAGAATAGTTATTATGAGAAATAATTAATAGTGTTAAGGAAACATATTAAAACTCATAATACTCATTCTCACCCATAGATACAAAATAAAATTGATGCACTGGCAAGAGGTAATTTCTTATCAAAAGAAGCAGAGTGCTACGCTCGGCAAAAGCCGTTGATGGATAACGAGAGAAGATTTCTTGATAGATGGGGTCTAATTTGATAGCGATAAAGAGAAAGAGCGGATGGGACATACACAGCGTATTCCCATTCGCTCTTTTGATTGAGGTGCCGAGGCAGACCCTTTATCACAACAAATTACTCGTGGTGGTAAGGTTCATTTTTCAGGATAGTAAATGCTCGGTAGAGCTGCTCGGTGAAGATGGCTCGGACAATCTGGTGAGAGAATGTCATCTTCGATAGAGAGAGCTTACTATTGGCACGCTGGTAGACTGCATCTGAGAAGCCATAGGGGCCACCTATGACGAAGACAAGACGCTTGACACCTGATGACATACGCTTCTGTATAAGCTCAGCAAACTCAAGAGAGCGAAGTTCGAGGCCGTGCTCGTCGAGAAGCATAAGGTGATCAGACTCAGCAACAAGACGCAGGATGGCCTCACCCTCAAGACGTTTCTGCTCCGACTCTGAGAGCTTTTTAGTATTGCGTATATCAGCAAGGGTGGTAATAGCGAAACGGACATAGTGGTTGAGACGCTTCGTGTACAACGTAACGAGAGCCTCAACCTCCTTCATATCGGTCTTTCCAACTACAATAAGCTCAATATTCATACTCCAGCACAAATAAGCATTAAGTAATCAAGATATTATTAATTTCTCACTACTAGTTGTTTAGGTCTGTATTCCACTCACCTGCAGCACCCTCAAAGATTATAGGACGACTATCACCGTATGACTTCAGAAGCTCGTAGGCCTTATAGAGGTTATAGCCATTGCCAGTCTCGGCACTCGCGAGCGAGAAGGCGATAATCGAGACGTGGTTCTGAGCTCTACGATACATAGCCTCGACACGCAAGAGGTAATCATCCAAGAGGTCAGGATCGTTCGACGGAGTGCCCTCAATCTCGCGGTTATCACCAGCCGAGGGCGAGGCAATAGCTGCACAATCGATGACATACATACCTACACGATCGCAGATAGAGTAGAACCACTTTGGCTGTGGGTATTCAGGGCATAAGCAGTTGACACCCTTTGCCTTAAGTGCTTTGATTTGTGACTCTGTAGTCTTAGCATCAGCAACGGCATTATAACGCTGCTTGTTGAGCTGAAGAGGCTTGTCGAAGAGCAGAATCTGCCCCTTATCGTTGTAGCCATACTTAGCAAAGCCTACCTTGAGAGGGATATACTCGCGAAGCACACCACCACGCTTGACGTAGATCATCGCGGTGTAGAGCTTAGGGTTACCCTCCGACCAACGAAACTGGTTGGAGTTGTAGCAGTAAGGCTGGAAGGTGACGGTGTCGCGTGACGAGCCGAGGAAGGTATACTTATTAACGGTATAGTCGACGAGCTTACCCGTAGGGTCGTAGAGATCATAGCCGAGCTCGAGAATCTCGTCTGTGGTGAAGGTATTGTCGACGGTAATGTCGAGCTTCACACGGCCATACTTATTCTCTGCATCAGGCAGAAGGCGGACGTTATAGTCGAAGACACCGACACGACGCTGAGCAAAGATGTAGCAGTTATCAAACTGCTTACGTTCTGGTAATGAGAGATTTTCAGCGATACGCTCCATATACTCCTCGGCCACAACAACTACCGCAATGGTGTTTGGACCCTGCTCTAAGTAGGGAGAGAGATATATCTCGACAGGAGTATATCTATCGATAGGCTTTGTAATCTGCTCGCCATTGACAAAGATGGCGTAATCGGCACCAACGTTCTCGACGTGGAGATAGGCACTGAAGTCGTTCCACGCTGCTGGGACGTCGATGACCTGCTCATAGACTGCACGCACCGTACCCGAATCCTCAAACAAGAGTTCAGGACGGAAGTCGATATATTTGTCGATATTGTCGCGGACATCCTTCTCGGCATCATCACGCTTGTCGTAGCAGATAAACTCCGAGCGGGCAACGCGTGCTTGAGCAGCGAGGAAATCTGGCGATAGAGCAACAGCCAAAAGCGTTGCAAGGCTATAAAGAATAACTCTTTTCATACAATCAATTTAGGACAAAGGTACAAAAAAGCCGTCAATATGCAATCGTTTACATTTTTTTTAGTAATTTTGCACGATTATACTGCGTTAGTAACGCAAGACCTTGAAGAATAGATATACAAAACACAATAAACTTATGAAACTTACACGTATTGCCGAGATCCTCAAGATGGAGGGCGACGGCAGAGATATCACCGTTAAGGGTTGGGTGCGTACAAAGCGAGGCAACAAGAATGTAGCCTTCATTGCACTTAACGATGGTTCGTGCGTTGCGAACATCCAGATCGTTGTCGACTTTGCAAACATCGACGAGGCAGAGCTCAAGAACGTAACTACAGGTGCCTGCTTGCGTGTCGACGGTAAGCTCGTAGCATCGCTCGGTGCTGGTCAGGGTGTCGAGGTACAGGCATCAAAGATTGAGATTTATGGCACAGCAGATCCTGAGACATACCCACTCCAGAAGAAGGGTCACACTCTCGAGTTCTTGCGTGACATCGCCTACTTGCGTCCACGTACCAACACCTTTGGTGCTGTGTTGCGTATCCGCCACGCTATGGCCTACGCTATCCACAAGTACTTCAATGACAAGGGCTTCTACTACTTGCACACTCCACTCATCACCGCTTCAGACTGCGAGGGCGCTGGTGCAATGTTCAACGTATCGACACTCGATATGAACAACCCTCCACGCACTGAGGAGGGTGCTGTAGACTACTCTCAGGACTTCTTCGGCAAGCCTTGCAGCCTTACAGTATCTGGTCAGCTCGAGGGTGAGCTCGGCGCTTTAGCACTTGGCCAGATCTACACCTTTGGTCCTACGTTCCGTGCTGAGAACTCAAACACTCCACGCCACTTGGCTGAGTTCTGGATGATCGAGCCTGAGATGGCATTCTACGAGTTGCAGGACGATATGGACCTCGCAGAGGACTTCCTCAAGTATTTGATTCGCTACGCCTTGGAGAACTGCCGCGAGGATCTCGAGTTTATGAACAAGATGTGGGACAAGGGTCTCTTGGAGCGTCTCCAGTTTGTTCTC
>JAFYSI010000124.1 GCA_017559425.1 Alistipes sp. | reverse complement strand
TTTCTTGTGATAAGGCCGACATCTGCGGCCTCTCAATCATTGCCCTGAATGGGACGTACGCCAAGTACTACCCATCCAGGGCAATCTCTTTATCGAGACCACATCTGCAGCCTTCTGATAAAAAAACTCCCTCCCGCTAATTGATGGTAAACTAAATGTGGTTATTCCGAATTCGGAATAACCACATTATTTCTATTTCATCTTTTGTAGTTCGCGTATTTGTTCAACTATTTCATCTGCCTCATTAACGATTTTATTGTTGATTTTATAGCCTGCGATAAGGCCAACTACAACGCCTACACAGCTTCCGATAGAGATGCTTATGATGTACGATTCGTGTGTGTATATGGTTAACAATTCATACATCCACCAACCGTACCATACTAGCAAGATTGGCACAGCAGTCTTCCACCACTCGTTGTAGTGCTTCCTGATTTTTGTGAGTCGTTCGACAACATCTAATACGTTTCCTCTTGATAGGTCGATACGACGAAATGCGTGGTGCTTGTATATTGTTATGGCAAGGCATACGACCATAAGTGAGATTGTGGCAATGGTAAAGGCCACTGATAGTTGCATCCGTGTGGTAAAGTACCAGGTGCAGTACACCAGAGCATTGATACCTAAAATTATAGTCGTCAGTATCCTCTTGTCGATTTTCGACATCTTCTTTGTCGTCGAGTTACGTAGCTGCTGCTCGTTTACTATCCTTTGGCTCTCGAGTTTCTCTTTGAGTATTGCCATCTGAGAACGCATCTCCTCCAATTCGCGTGATATATCTCTATTCTCCATATCTCTGTTCATTTATTCGTTCGACATCTTTTTAAGTTGCTCCTTTATTCGGTAGAGTCTGACCGAGACATTTTTTGCCGAGATGCCTACTATGGCTCCAATCTCCTCGTAGCTCATATTCTCGAGCCACAGTAGCACTATGGCTCTGTCGAATGGACCGAGGCAACCTATTCGCTCCTGCAGGAGGCGTATCTGTCTTGTGTCGTTGTCCGTGTCGGAGAAGAGGTTGATGCTGAGGTTGAGCCTCTTGTTGTCGTTGCGACGCTTGCTCTTGCGTTCTGCGGTGATGCAGGTGTTAAGGCTTACGCGGTATATCCACGTCTTGATGTTGCTTTCGCCTCGGAAGCTCGCGAAGCCTCGCCAGAGGTTTATAAGACACTCTTGGAAGAGGTCGGCAACCTGCTGTTCGTTGGTCGAGAACATATAGCAGACAGTGTATATTGTACTCTTGTGCTGCTGTATCGCCTCAGTAAATTCTTTTTCCAGTTGCTCCATTGTGTTTTTAGTTTTATTCATTAGACGCCCCTGCAGCCTAAAAACTACACTAAGTTACATTTTTTTTGCTTACGATGTCAGAAATCGTTAACTTTGGTGTTAATAGGGTAGAGAACACCAAGAAAATGACACACCAAGAGTTCGAAATATTTGCACAGCGTTGTCGTGGTAAGATGGTTGCCACAGCACGCCACTACCTTGCCGCGAGCGACGAGGCTGAAGATGTGGTACAGGAGGCTATGCTCAAGCTCTTTGTGATGCGTCAACGCCTTGGCGAGTTTAGTCGTCCTGAAGCCTT
Organism: Alistipes sp.; assembly: GCA_017559425.1. GTDB lineage: Bacteria > Bacteroidota > Bacteroidia > Bacteroidales > Rikenellaceae > Alistipes. The sequence goes on along the minus strand of JAFYSI010000124.1, from coordinate 5,676 downwards.
TGCGATGGTTGTGGTCAAGCACCTTGCACTAAACCTGCTTCGTGGTAGAGGACGGCATAGGATGACAAGTATCGATAGTGTGCCTCTAACGAGCGAAGAGTTTGTAGATGATGGTAGACTTGGCGAGCTGCTTAGCACTATCGATACGCTACCCTCCAAACAACAGATTGTCCTGCGACTAAAGCACATAGAGGGAATGGAGGTCGAGGAGATAGCCGAGACGGTGCAGATGTCTCAAGATGCAGTTTATCAAAATCTTAGTAGAGCACGACGGGCGATACTTAACAAGTTTAAAACCAAAGAGTTATGAGTAAGTATAGACATATAGACTCTCTTGTCGGGAAGTTTCTCGATGGTCGCACAACCAATGCCGAGGAGCAGGAGCTCTATCGCTGGTTTGCTACGGCCGATGTCCCCGAGGAGTGGGTCGACCTTAAGGCTATGTTTGCCTGGTATCGTGATGGTATGCCCGAGATGGAGAGCCGGGTGGAGAGTGCATCGAAGCCTAAGCCGCGTTTCTCCCTCTCGTTACGTCGTGGCGTTATGGCGGTCGCGTCGGCTGTGGCAGTACTCCTCGTAGCCATTATGTTGTGGCCATCGTCGCGTGAGATAGATGTCTATGATGGTAGTTATATTATAGATCAGGGCTCCTATTGCGATAATATCGAGTATATTCAGGAGGATATTGAGTCGCTGCTTGAGCGTGCGGACGAATTGGAGCGTAGGTCCGATCAGCTCTTAGCTCTGGCAGATTAGATTGAAAAATGAGTGTACACCATAAATTATGAACTTAAAACAAAGTAATATGAAAAGACTACTGATTTTTGCAGTGTCGCTCATTGTGGCGATTGCTGAATGTAGTGCCCAGCAGAGTATCGATGAGCTACTTAATCGAGAGATTGATAGTGGTACCACGGTGTTCAAGATGGCGGTAAAGCGAGACCCTGAGACGGGCGAGATAATCAAGCGAGTCAAGGAGTTTACGACAACGGGCAACAAGCAGCTAGCCAAGGAGTTTGTCGAGGCCTTTGAGAGTGAACGTGATAATGTAGACGGCTGGGAGGAGAATCGCAATGGCGGTGTTGTGCAGATAACTGCCGTGTGGGTGAATCCTAAGCGTATCTACACCATCACCGTGGCAGGTTCTGCGTTGTCGGTATTTACGCAGACGATTTATCGCGAGGAGGATAAAAAGAGTAAGTAATGGTTAAAAGATTTTGATTATGAGAAAGATAATATTTTTAATATCATTAGCTGTAGTATCCATTTGTAGTGTGACTACGCTCTCGGCACAAGGCATTCAAGAGAAGAGTCTCACGCTACACCACGGCAGCATAAAGGAGATCCACTCCACACTACCAACCTGCATTACGGTTGCTAACGATGGTAGTGATGCTATCGAGATTGTATTTCCTGCCAATGTTGAGCCATACCTTGAGATTGAGATCGATAAGCGTGACGATATCCTAAGTTTCGACGTCATAGATGAGAGCATAACGCATCGTGAGCTCAATGCTGTGCTGCAGAAGAACCCTATCAGGGTGCGTATGTCGACAGCGGTTTTGAGTGATATTCTCAACACTTCCGATATGTCCATTACGTTCGAGGATGGTAGTGTGGGCGAGTGGTTTCAGGTCATTAATACAGGAACTCTATTTGTAAATGGTGAGGTGTTAGCTGCCAAGAAAAAAATTGAGTACTACAATACTGGTACGTTCACCAGTAAGATACATAGCTATAATACTACCATTCTTTGCCTTACAAACACAGGTTTCCTCTATACTAATGGTTATACTACAGCTAAGTATGTAGAGCAGTCGTCTACGGGTATTGAAAACACTGACCTCAAGGTGGCGTGCGAAAAACTCTCGATAAGCACTACGGGTAGCGGTGTCATTAAGTATGAGGGTACTGTTGACGATGTTGAGATTGTATCGACTGGAAGAGCTAAGATTCTAACATCGAAGCTAAATTAAGAGCAGTAAGTAAATAGGTTTATATCGTGCGACAAGCGGCGGGCAGAGATGACCTGCTGCTTGTCTGTTTTTGTGTTTGCAGCTGCTGAAACTCGAATTTGGCTTGTCTGTTTGGATTTTACCGATATTAATACTATATTTGTAAGATAGAACGTTTTCTTTGAAACGAATAAATGTAGAGCAGATGAAGGGTATTGTTTTAGCAGGTGGTAGCGGCACACGTCTCTACCCAATCACCAAGGGTGTTAGCAAGCAGCTACTACCCATTTTCGATAAGCCGATGGTCTACTATCCCATCTCGGTGCTTATGATGGCGGGTATTCGAGACATCCTCATTATCTCGACACCAATTGACCTCCCTATGTTCCGCCGATTGCTCGGCACCGGCGAGGAGATGGGCGTAAGGTTTGAGTATGCCGAGCAGCCGCAGCCAAATGGCCTTGCCGAGGCATTTATCATTGGCCGAGAGTTTGTGGGCGAGGATGATGTCTGCCTTGTGCTTGGTGACAATATCTTCCACGGTGCTGGCTTCGAGGTGATGCTTCGTCGTGCTGTGGAGTGCTGCACTGCTGAGCGTCGTGCAACGGTCTTTGGCTACAAGGTACAGAATCCTGAGCGTTATGGCGTTGTGGAGTTCGATGCTGAGGGTCGTGCCTTGTCGATTGTTGAGAAGCCCACTGAGCCTCGCTCTGACTATGCCGTTACGGGTCTCTACTTCTATCCTAATAGTGTTGTCGATGTTGCCACCACGATAACCCCTTCAGCACGAGGCGAACTTGAGATAACATCTGTGAATCAACACTATCTCGCCCAGCAGCAGCTCAATGTCGAGATTCTCGATCGTGGCTTTGCGTGGCTCGACACAGGTACTCACGACTCATTGGCCGAAGCTTCGATATTTGTCGAGGTCATCGAGAAGCGTCAGGGCCAGAAGATTGCCTGCTTGGAGGAGATAGCCTATCGTAACGGTTGGATTAGCCGCGAGCAGCTATATACACTTGCTGAGCCTATGCGTAATAACCAGTACGGACAATATCTGCTTAAGCTATGAAGTTGATAAAGACCGAAATAGAGGGCGTGTTTGTTATCGAACCACGACTCTTTGAGGACGATCGAGGCTACTTCTTCGAGAGCTTCTCGGAGTCGAAATTTCGTGAGCTAACGGGTCTTAATACCATCTTTGTGCAGGACAACGAGTCACGCTCTAAGGAGGGTGTTGTGCGAGGACTCCACTTCCAGCTGCCACCATTTGCACAATCTAAGCTTGTGCGTGTTGTCGAGGGCGAGATTTTAGATGTTGCCGTCGATATTCGCCGTGGTTCGCCTACGTTTGGTCGCTATGTCGCTGTTGTGCTTAGTGGTGAGAACCATCGTCAACTCTTTGTGCCACGTGGCTTTGCTCACGGTTTTGTGGTGCTAAAGGGCGATGCTGTTGTGCAGTATAAGTGCGACAACCTCTATGCCCCTGAGTGTGAGGGCTCGATAGTTTGGAACGATGCCGACTTGGCCATCGACTGGGGTATAGACTCTGCAAAGGCCATCTTGTCGGCTAAAGATATGCTCAACCGCCCGTTTTGCGAGTGCGAGAAGTTGTTTGATTATGGCGTTGACTACTATGCCTAAGGTGGTGATTCTTGGTGGCGAGGGCCAGCTTGCACAGGCCATTGTGCGTGTGACGCGTGATAAGGCGGATCGTTATGTTGCCCTTAGCCGTGCTGAGGCTGACTTGTGCGATGCCGAGAGTATGCAGCGTGCTGTGGCGATGGCAGATGTTGTTGTTAACTGTGCCGCCTATACCAATGTCGAGGCTGCCGAGGATAACTACGATAGAGCCTATGCTGTGAATGTTCTTGGCGTGGAGGTGTTGTCGAACATCTGTCGAGAGCGAGGCGTGAAGCTCATTCACATCTCTACGGATTATGTCTTTGGTGGTGATGCGGAGCGTAGAGTGCCATATACGGAGTCCGATGCTGTATCCCCTATAAACGCCTACGGACGCAGTAAGGCAGAAGGTGAGCGTGCTGTGGTAGAGAGCGGTGGGGTGGTGATACGCACCTCGTGGCTCTATGCCCCCTGGGGTAAGAACTTCTGCCGTACGATACTCTCGCTTAGTGCTACGCATAGCGAGTTGCGTGTCGTGGATGATCAGCGTGGTGTGCCTACCTCAGCACTTAGTCTTGCTCGCCTCATTGTACGTATCATCGAGGAGGGAATGCTCCGTAAGATGGAGGGTATCTATCACTTTTGTGATTGTGGTGATGCCTCGTGGTACGACTTTGCTCGTGAGATTGTCTCACGCAGCGGTAATGAGTGCTGTGTTCTCCCCTGCAAGAGCTCGGAGCGTCAGACAAGAGCCCAACGACCACAATATTCGCTGTTAGCAACTAAGCGACTTGGAGAGTTGGGGGTCGTTCAGCAGCCTTGGCAAGAGGCTCTTGGTGAGGTGGTGGAGATTATAAATAGAGAACTATGAACAGAAGAAATATACTTATAACTGGTGGCGCGGGCTTCATTGGAAGCCACGTCGTGCGACTCTTTGCTACGAAGTATCCCGACTATCGCATTGTGATTCTTGATAAGCTAACATACGCAGGAAACCTCGAGAATATTGGTGATGTGTGTGCCTTGTCAAATGTTATCTTTGTCGAGGGCGATATTACCGACTCGTCCCTTGTCGATAGACTCTTTGCTGAGTACGACATCGATGGTGTTCTGCATCTTGCTGCCGAGAGCCACGTAGACCGCTCCATTAGTGCACCCCTTGTCTTTGCCGAGAATAACATCATTGGCACACTTGTGTTGCTCGAGGCTGCACGTAAGGCGTGGGCGGGATGTTACGATGGTCGTCGCTTCCATCATATCTCTACTGATGAGGTCTATGGTGCTCTGCCGCTTGATGGTGGCGTGTTCACAGAGGAGTCACGCTATGAGCCTCACTCACCATACTCTGCGTCAAAGGCCTCGTCGGACCACTTTGTGCGTGCCTATCACGATACCTACGGCCTGCCTGTGGTTGTCACAAACTGCTCAAATAACTATGGCGAGAATCAGTACCCCGAGAAACTGATACCTCTGTTTATATATAATATTGTCAACCGCCGTCCGCTGCCTGTTTATGGCTCAGGATGCAATGTGCGTGACTGGTTGTATGTTGGTGATCACGCTGCCGCCCTCGATGTTGTCTTTCATTCGGGTGTCGATGGCCAGACCTATAATATCGGTGGTAACAATGAGTGGCGTAACATCGACCTTGTGAAGATGCTTATTGATGTGGTCGACGAGGAGCTTGGTCGTGATAATGGCGATGGAGAGAGCCTTATCACCTATGTCGAGGATCGTGCGGGTCACGATTTGCGTTACGCTATCGACTCGACAAAGCTGATGAGTGAGCTTGGCTGGAGACCTCAGATGTCGTTCGAGGAGGGATTACGTCGCACGGTGAAATGGTACTTGGCAAATGTAGAATGGGCAGAAAAGAGCCTAAAAAGAGGGTAAATGCAAAATAATTGCAAAAAAAAACCGAAAAGTTTTGCGAATTCAGAAATAATCTCTATATTTGCACCGCAATTCTGAGAAATCAGATGCCCAGATGGCGGAATCGGTAGACGCGCTGGTCTCAAACACCAGTAGGTTCACCCCTGTGCCGGTTCGACCCCGGCTCTGGGTACGACAAAATCCTGTAAGTAATTGATTTTCAATG
>JAFYSI010000020.1 GCA_017559425.1 Alistipes sp. | reverse complement strand
CATAAGCAAGAGCTGCTGCTGTAGGCTCGTTGATGATACGACGCACCTTCAAACCTGCAATCTCACCAGCCTCCTTAGTTGCCTGACGCTGTGAATCAGAGAAGTATGCTGGCACGGTGATAACAGCCTCAGTCACCTCCTGGCCGAGGTAGTCCTCTGCTGTCTTCTTCATCTTCTGGAGTGTGATAGCCGAGATCTCCTGTGGAGTGTACTGACGGCCGTCGATATCAACACGAGGAGTGTTGTTGTCGCCACGCACGATTGAGTATGGAGCACGTGCGATGTCGGCAGTCACCTTGTCGTAACGCTCACCCATAAAACGCTTGATTGAGAACACCGTACGCTTAGGGTTGGTGATTGCCTGACGCTTTGCTGGATCACCCACCTTACGCTCGCCACCCTCGGTAAATGCTACCACTGATGGTGTTGTGCGGTGGCCCTCTGCGTTAGGAATAACCACAGGCTCATTACCCTCCATTACTGAGACACAAGAGTTTGTTGTGCCCAAGTCGATACCAATAATCTTGCTCATAATTCTAATGTTTTTATTTGTTAATTTTTAAATTTTCTATTTCGGGGGTCGAGTCATTGTCGCTCGACGTACCAATTAATGGCAAATGGTGTACCAAACAGCAAAATATGTCAAAAGTGTCGTGATTGTGACTTGCGGTGTGACAAAAGTGTTTTGATACTGCCATAATGACTGACAAAATGGCAGAGATATAGGTTCTCTGAGTTTTAGCCAGTCAGATGGCACTATAAAAAAAGAGTCAAAACAGGTGTTGAACCTATCTTGACTCGTTATAATTTATTTTTTCTCTCTTCTCTAATAGACTCTTGCTCCAAATATTGCTGTGCCAATGCGGACCATCGTTGAGCCATACTCAAGGGCGATAGGGTAGTCGTCAGACATTCCTATAGAGAGCGTGTCGAACTGCTCGCCAAATGTTGGCTTCAGCTCGTCAAATATAGACTTAATATTCTGAAAATCACGGCGTATGATTGCCTCATCATCAGTATTCGTTGCAATTGTCATCAAACCTCGAACACGAACGTGGGGCATAGCCTCGAGTGCCCCAGATGCTATAAACTCACGGAGCTCTGCGATGTCCCAACCAGACTTTGTCTCCTCGTCGGCAACGTGCACCTCGAGTAGTATGTCGATTATTCGCTCACACTTTGCCGCCTGCTTCTCGATCTCGGCAGCTAAGCGGTCGGAGTCTACCGAGGCGATGAGCGAGACGAATGGAGCAATAAGCTTAACCTTGTTGGTCTGCAAATGGCCAATCATCGTCCATACAATATCTTTGGGTAGTGCCTCAGCCTTCGCTGCCATCTCCTGTGGGCGGCTCTCGCCAAAGATGCGTTGTCCCGCGTTGTAGGCCTCGAGGATATGCTCCGTGGGGTGGAACTTCGACACGGCAACAAGGCTCACACCCTCTGGAAGGGTCGACATTATGCTCTCTAAACGCTGCTTGATACTCATAGTTACTACTGTTTTAAGATACAAAAGTATAAATTCTTGGGCAACGATACAACTTATTTCAAAATAAAATCGTATCTTTCGGAGATTTTATGAATTACTTAAAATTTAAATTATAACCTAAAACCTAAGTATGAAAAGATTTTTTAAGGTGATTGCCCTTTTGGGCCTCTTCTTGGGTACTGTAGCTCCAGCGGATGCTTGTACCAACTTTATCGTTACGCGTGGTGCCTCGACCGATGGCTCGAATATGGTAACCTACGCAGCAGACTCTCACGGCCTCTATGGCGTACTCTACAGCTATGTGCCAGCTAAGAAGCTCGCAGAGTGGATGGATGTCACTGAGTGGGACACTGGTCGCTATGTGGGCCAGATCAAGCAGGCATCTGAGACATTCCGCACTTTGGGTAACTCTAACGAGCACTCATTGTTCATCACCGAGACTACCTATGGTGGTCGTCCTGAGCTCGAGGATCCTAATGGTGGTATCGACTACGGCTCACTCATCTACATCACCTTGCAGCGTGCTAAGACCGCTCGCGAGGCTATCAACATCATCGTTGACCTTGCTAACACCTATGGCTACTGCTCATCTGGCGAGTCATTCTCGTTGGTTGACACCGAGGAGGCTTGGATTATGGAGCTTATTGGCAAGGGCCCAGAGGATAAGGGTATCGTATGGGTAGCACGCCGCATCCCTGATGGCTATGTATCTGCTCACGCTAACCAGGCACGTATCACAACATTCCCTTGGGATGATCCTGAGAACTGTATGTATGCTCCAGACGTTGCAGACGTAGCTCGTAAGTTTGGCTGGTTTGAGGGCGAGAACAAGGACTTCAGCTTTGCTGAGGCTTATGCTCCACTCGATTTTGGTGCTATGCGTGGTTGCGAGGGTCGTGTATGGGCATTCTTCCGCACTGTTGCTGAGGGTATGGACCAGTATGAGGACTATGCTATGGGTCACAACCCAGCAAACCGTATGCCTTTGTGGGTGAAGCCTACTGAGAAGGTATCTCCAAAGCTCTTGATGGATTGTATGCGTGACCACTACGAGGGTACTAAGATGGATATGACAACCGATATCGGTGCTGGTGGTGAGGGTTGCCCTTACCGTTGGCGTCCTATGTACTTCACCGTTGATGGCGTGGAGTACTGCAACGAGCGTGCTACAGCTACTCAGCAGACAGCATTCTGGCTCGTAGGTCAGGCACGTCCTGGTAAGACTGGTATCCTTTGGTTTGGTACTGACGATGCTGCCACATCACCACTTACTCCTATCTATGTTAACTCGTTGGAGGTTCCTGAGTGCTTGCGTGAGGGTAACGGCACTATGCTTAAGTACTCTGACACATCTATGTTCTGGATCACTAACCGCGTTGCACAGTTTGCGTACCTCCGCTATAATATTATAGGTAAGCACGTGCGTGAGGTTGTCGACGCTTGGGAGCTCTCTATGCTCGAGGCTGTTGAGGCTGCTGACGCTACTATCGCAACTATGAAGGAGTCTAAGGCTCGTCAGTTTGCTACAGAGTTCTCTGTTGCAAACGCACAGGAGCTCTTCGCTAAGTGGGTAGACCTCGATAAGTACCTTATGGTGAAGTTCATCGACGGTAATGTTAAGGGTGAGGATGCTAACGGCTTCATTGACAATGGCAATGGCAAGGATATCCCTGGTAAGATTGAGCAGCCTGGCTACACTGAGACGTGGAAGCGTGCTGTAGCTGCTGATAAGAGCGAGATTCTTCGCGTGGTAAAGTAGTTTTAATCGAGAAATGAGTTATCGCTATGGAAAGATATGATATCATCGTTATCGGCTCAGGCCCTGGTGGTTATGTTGCTGCTATCCGTGCTGCACAGTGTGGCAAGCGTGTTGCTATCGTCGAGAAGGCCGATGCTGGTGGTGTATGCTTGAACTGGGGTTGTATCCCTACTAAGGCTCTTGTTCGCTCTGCTCAGGTCTTTGCCGACTGTAAGGCTGCTGCAACATACGGCGTAAGCATCGAGGGCGAGGTTAAGCCCGATTGGACAAAGATGGTGGAGCGTGAGCGTATGGTGGCTACCACAATGAACAAGGGTGTTCAGTTCCTCTTGAAGAAGAATAACATCGATGTTATTGCAGGCTTCGGACGTCTCAAGGCTGCCGACACTGTCGAGGTTGAGGGCGTTGACTACGAGGCTGACCATATCATCTTGGCTACAGGTGCTCGTCCACGCGTAATGCCATTTATGCCTATCGACGGCAAGCATATCATCTCGTCAAAGGAGGCTCTTGTTCTTCCAGAGCTCCCTGAGACAATGATTGTTGTAGGCTCTGGTGCTATCGGCTCAGAGTTTGCCTATATCTACGCTACTATGGGCGTTAAGGTTACCATCGTCGAGTATATGCCTCAGATTATGCCTCTTGAGGATGAGGATACTGCAAAGGCTATGGAGCGTGCCTTCCGCAAGTTGCGTGCTACAGTTATGACCTCTACCACTGTTAAGTCGGTTGTTGTTCGCGAGGATGGCAAGTGCGACGTGGTTATCGAGGGCAAGAAGGGTGAGCAGACTCTCGAGGCAGATGTTGTTCTCTCGGCTGTAGGTATCAAGTCAAATATTGAGGATATGGGTCTCGAGGAGCTCGGCGTGGCTATCGAGCGTGACAAGGTGAAGGTTGATGAGCACTACAAAACAACGGTTGATGGTGTTTATGCTATCGGCGATATTATCGCTACTCCAGCCCTTGCTCACGTTGCTTCCGCTGAGGCTATCCACTGCGTTGAGCATATCTGTGGTCTCGAGCCAGAGGCTGTCGACTACTCTACAATTCCATCGTGCATCTTCACATCGCCAGAGGTTGCCTCTGTAGGTATGACCGAGGCACAGGTTAAGGCTCAGGGTATCGAGTATAAGGTCGGCAAGTTCCCTTATACGGCATCTGGTAAGGCTACTGCTGCTGGCGAGCGTGATGGCTTCGTGAAGCTCATCTTCGACGCTGAGGAGAAACTATTGGGTGCTCACTTTGTGGGTCACAATGTTACTGAGATGATTGGCGAGCCTACGCTTGCTAAGGTGCTTGGTGTTAGTGCACATCGCATTGCTCGCACCATCCACGCCCATCCATCTATGCACGAGGCAGTTATGGAGGCGGCGGAGGATGCTCTCGGCTGTGCCATCCATATGTAATTTAGTACGATCAGGCAGCATCTGCTGCCGCTAACAATGGAAAATGTGAATGGGCAGTACGCTTAAGTACAGCCCATTCACATTATTTTTTGCCGAGCGTTGCATCTACTACCTTCTCCTGCTAAATTTTCCACTCGCTTGGAGAGGTGTTTCCCTCTTGTTTATTTAGGCTCTGATTTAGTGAGTTTAAGGAGTTTAGGGAATTTATTGAAATCTATAGGTATTCTAAGTCACTATACTCCCAATACTCTATACACTCTCTAATCTCCCTAACTTCCCTTCCACCCTTTCCGTTTCTCTCATCCGCACCAAAAAGCATTACTAATTACTCTTTTCTAATCACTAATTTCTCATTCCTAATTTTTATTTGTACTTTTGCCCTCGGAATAATTTTTTTTTGCTGTGCGTTACTTTATTGAGCTTCAATACGACGGTGCTGCATACTTCGGCTGGCAGCGACAACCCGACACGCAGACTGTGCAGGGTACTATCGAGCAGAAACTATCTATGCTCCTCGGCTCGCCCCACGAGATTGTGGGTGCGGGACGTACCGACACGGGTGTCAATGCCTCGTTCTACATTGCCCATTTCGATACCGAAAAAGCGGTCGATGAGGCTCAGCTCGCCTACAAGCTCAACAAGGTTTTGCCCCCTGACATCGCTATCCTTCGCATCTATTTTGTAGAGTCTACCAAGCACGCACGCTTCGACGCTCTGAGTCGCGAATATACCTATTTCTTGACGCCTAAAAAATCGCCATTTCGACGCTTCTCGGCGTGGCATTTTACTGCCAACATCGATGTCGAAAAAATGAATAGTGCGGCAGCTAAACTTCTTGAGTACGACGATTTTACATCGTTTGCAAAGCTTAATTCTAATAACAAGACAAATATCTGTCACATTACGCTTGCCGAGTGGCGTGAGGAGGCCGACGGAACACTCCGTTTCACGATTCGTGCCGATCGCTTTTTGCGTAATATGGTGCGTGCAATTGTGGGTACTTTGGTCGATGTTGGCCGAGGTCGATTGAGCGTCGAGGAGTTTGAGGATATCATCCGCTCTAAGGATTTGTCACGCTCGTCAGCAGGTGCTCCCGCCTGTGGTCTCTTTCTCTCGAACGTTGAGTATTAGTGCTGTTGCAAAAAAAGATATTTTTTTGTATCTTTGCCCGCAATAATTATAATCATTGAATTTTACTATGAAGTGTGCTATTATAGGTCACGGCAAGATGGGCCGTGAGATTGAGCGTATTTTGGCCGAGCGTGGCCATAATGTGGTGCTTGTTATCGACGAGAATAATGCCTCGGAGCTTACTGCCGACAACCTCAAGAACGTCGATGTATGCTTCGAGTTTACCACCCCTGAGACTGCGGCTCAAAATGTTCGTATCGTTCTCGAGGCTGGTTGTAGGGTAGTATGCGGCACTACAGGTTGGCTCTCTGAGCTTAAGGCTATGGAGACTTTGGCCGTGGAGCGTGGCGGTGCTCTCTTCTACGCCTCAAACTTCTCTATCGGTGTCAATATTATGTTCCGCATCAACCGTCGTCTTGCCGAGTTGATGAATCCTCACAAGGAGTACAACGTGCGTATCGAGGAGACCCACCATATGTGGAAGAAGGATGCCCCCAGTGGCACAGCTATCACCTTGGCCGAGGGCATCATCGAGGGTCTCGACCGCAAGACATCGTGGGTTAACAACCGCAAGGGTGATGCCGAGCAGATCGAGATCGACTCTCATCGCGAGGGTATGGTTCCAGGTATCCATACCATCACCTACGCTGCATCTGACGATGTGCTAACCATCAAGCATAGCATCATCAATCGACGTGCATTGGCTCTTGGTGCAGTTGTTGCGGGTGAGTATCTCCAGGACAAGCAGGGTGTTCACACTATGGACAACTTGCTATAGTCCGGCGTAGACCTAACATCTCAAGAGAATCACTATGCATAAGATAAAGTCTATTTTCTCGGCCATCGGTCGTGTTCTTACGCACCCTTGGCTCATTGCTTCGTTTGTGGCACTCATCGTCACACTCTTTGCCGTGTGGTATGGTGCTGCCTGGTCACTCATTGTGACCCTTCCACTCATCTACGACTACTACATTGGCCACCATATCGCCAATCTTCACAAGCGTCTTGTGGAGCGTTACAAGTGGTGGAGGGTACTCTATGCAGTACTCCTTGCAGCCATCTTTGCTGCTGTGGTAGGCTCACTCGTCCAGATGTTGCTCTTCCGTTGGGAGTTTCCATTTATCATCACCTTTGCTGTCATCTTTGGCTGGGCTATGTATGAGGAGCTCAAGCTCGATAGTAAGGTCTATAACTGGATCTATGGCTGGGTAAACCCTATTCTCTTTGCTACGGTTGCTGCTACACTCATCCAGTGCTACTGGTTCCAGATGTTTGTCATCCCTACTGGCTCTATGGAGTCAACGCTTATGGCTGGCGACTACATCCTCGTTAGCAAGCCGTCGTATGGCCCTCGTGTGCCTATTACGCCACTCTCGTTTCCCTTTGTGCACAACACTATGCCTCGCAACGATCGTATGTCGTCATTCACCACCTCGTGGCAGCGTGACTATCGTCGCTTAGTAGGTCTTCAGAGTGTTGAGCGTGGTGATGTCGTTGTCTTCAACTTCCCAGAGGGCGATACCGTGGTTATGGAGCGTGCTGCCGAGAGCTACTACCAGATGCTTCTCAGCTCCGAGTTTGGTGTTACGGAGCAGGAGCGACGTGAGAATATCCTTAACAACTACACTATCGCCATTCGTCCTTTGGATAAGAAGGAGAACTATATCAAGCGTTGTGTGGGTGTTGCTGGCGACACGTTGCGTATCGTCGATGGCGTTGTCTACCACGATGATGAGGCTGAGTGGGAGATTCCAAACAAGCAGTACTACTACGACATCTACGACAATGCCAAGGCTCGCCTGGTGACTGGCGTGCTGTTGCGTGACTCAGAGCTCTCACGTTATGCCGACACCACACGCTACACGTTGCGTAAGTCTCAGGGCTTTGCAGGTGAGCGTCTTATACCCCATAAGGTGGCTACTGGCTGGACTCTCGACAACTTTGGTCCTGTCTGGATTCCTGCTGCGGGTGCTACCATCGAGCTCACGGACTACAACGTGGCTATGTATGGCCGTGCCATCAGCGTCTATGAGGGTCACACCCTCGAGCGTCGTGGCGATAGCTACTTCGTGGATGGTGTCGAGGCTCAGGAGTACACCTTCTCGCAGAACTACTACTTTATGATGGGCGACAACCGTCACGGCTCGCTCGATTCACGCTTCTGGGGTTTTGTTCCCGAGGACCATATCGTGGGTAAGGCCTCGTATGTATGGTTCTCTGTCGATCCTTACGAGGGCGGTATCCGCTGGGAGCGTATGTTCAAATCAATACTCTAAACGATTGTGGCTGCCGACTCATATAAGACCATTGCTCGTGCTGCTGAGACCACCTATCGACAGCTCAGCAGTAAGTTTTTGACCTATGCCTATCCAGTCGAGACGGAGGCAGAGATCAAGGAGCATCTCGATGCCCTGCGTAAGAGGTGGTACGACGCTACGCACCACTGCTATGCTTGGCGTCTTGGCCCTCACGGTGAGCAGTTTCGTGCTAACGACGATGGCGAGCCCTCCTCTACGGCGGGTAAACCTATCCTGGGTCAGTTGCTCTCGCAGGAGATTACCAACTGTCTCGTTGTTGTGGTGCGTTACTTCGGAGGCACTAAGCTCGGTGTTCCAGGACTCATTGCCGCCTATAAGGAGTCTACGGCTCAGGTCTTGGCCGAGTGCGAGATTGTAGAGCGTACGGTCGATGTCGTGGTGCGTGTCGAGTTCTCGTATATCGCTATGAACGACGTTATGCGTGTAGTCAAAGATATGCAACCACGCATCGTCGAGCAGCTCTTCGACAACCTCTGTACTATGACCCTTTCGATTCGTGAGTCGGAGGCCGATCAGCTTCTTGGCCGCTTGGAGAAGGTCGAGGGTGCCACTATCGAGCGACTTAGCTAACCATAGAAGATCTACTCGAGGCTATGGACAATAAGATTATCATCAAGGGTGCCAGGGTGCACAACCTCAAAAATATCGACGTCGAGATTCCTCACAACAAGTTTATCGTCGTCACCGGCTTGTCTGGCTCGGGCAAGTCGACACTGGCTTTCGACACTATCTTTGCCGAGGGCCAGCGTCGCTATGTTGAGAGCCTCTCGGCCTATGCTCGCCAGTTCTTGGGACGTGTCGAGAAGCCCGATGTCGACGCTATCGAGGGTATTGCTCCAGCTATCGCTATCGAGCAGAAGGTCATCTCGCGTAATCCGCGTTCTACGGTAGGTACTACCACCGAGATTTATGACTACCTAAAGCTTCTTTTTGCCCGCATTGGTCGCACCTATTCGCCAAAGACGGGTCAGGAGATTCGCTGCTATGAGGTCGACGATGTTGTCGACCATATACTCTCTATGGGCGACGGAGAGCCTATTATCATTGCCGCCCCTATGCTTCTCAAACAGTCTGAGGGCATCGTCGAGCGTATGCTTACGCTCCTTGAGGATGGTGTTAACCGAGTGATATATCGAGGCGAGACTATGCTCGTCGATGAGTTTATGCCAGAGATTGACGACAGCACTCGAATTGAGGATGTCCTCATTGTTGTCGACCGTCTGCGTGTCTCTCACGAGGCTGATGTCATCTCGCGTATTACCGACTCTGTGGCTCGTGCTATGGGCTATGGCTCGGGTACTATGATGCTCAAGGGTGCTACGCTTGAGAGCTTCTCGTCGCACTTCGACGAGGATGGCGTTATGTTCGAGCGACCCACCGAGCACCTCTTCTCATTTAACAATCCCATCGGTGCTTGCCCCACGTGCGAGGGCTATGGCAAGGTTATGGGTATCGACGAAAATCTTGTCATCCCCGACAAGTCGAAGAGTGTGTACGATGGTGCTGTTGCCTGCTGGAATGGTGCCTCAATGAGCCGCTGGAAGCAGGATTTGATACTCAATGCACCCAAGTGCAACTTCCCAATACATACACCTTATCACGCCCTTACTGCCCAGGAACGAGACCTCTTGTGGCACGGCTCTGAGTTCTTCTACGGCATCGACGATTTCTTCTCGTATGTCGACACGCAGCGCCATAAGGTGCAGTATCGTGCCCTCAAGTCGCGATATATGGGCAAAACCCTCTGCCCCGACTGTCTTGGCACACGTCTTCGTCCCGAGGCCTTGTATGTCCGTGTTGGTGGTAAGAATATTGCCGAGCTCGTTACAATGACCATCGGTGAGCTTGTCGCCTTCTTCGATACGTTACAACTCGACGAGCACGATGCAACCACTGCAGAGCGTCTCTTGCAGGAGATTCGTAGTCGCCTGAGCTATCTTATGGAGGTGGGTCTCCACTATCTCACGCTCGACCGTCTCTCGGCAACACTCTCGGGTGGTGAGTCGCAACGCATCAACCTTTCTACGTCGCTTGGTAGCAACCTCGTGGGTTCGATGTATATCCTCGATGAGCCAAGCATCGGCCTCCATCCTCGCGATACACATCGCCTTATTGGTGTTCTCAAGCAATTGCGTGACCTCGACAATACTGTCATCGTCGTTGAGCACGAGGAGGAGGTAATGCGTGCCTCGGACTGGATTGTCGATATGGGTCCCGAGGCTGGTGTATGCGGTGGCGAGGTGGTCTATAATGGCCCTGTGGAGGGTATCGATAGTGCCAGCACGCTCACTGCCGACTACCTTAGTGGTCGTCGTAAGATTGCTGTTCCTGAGCGTCGTCGTGCCTCTGCTGGCAGCGTGCGTCTTCGTGGTGTGCGTCACAATAATTTGAAAAATATCGATGTCGAGATTCCTCTTGGCATCTTCACTTGTATCACAGGTGTCTCTGGCTCGGGCAAGTCGTCGTTGGCCGATGACGTCTTGTACCCAGCCCTTAAACGCCGCCTCTCGGAGACTACTCTCATCCCTGGCGACCACGATGCCGTAGAGGTTGATAGTCGCTTGGTGCAGGGTGTCGAGATGGTCTCTCAGTCGCCTATCGGCAAGTCTACACGCTCGAATCCTGTGACCTATGTCAAGGCTTACGACGAGATTCGCCGCCTCTTTGCAGATCAGCCTTACGCTAAGCATAATGCCATCCCTGCTACAGCCTTCTCGTTCAATATGCCTGGTGGACGATGCGAGGAGTGCGAGGGTGAGGGTGTCATCAAGGTGAGTATGCAGTTTATGGCCGACGTTGAACTTCAGTGCGAGGCGTGCCAGGGTCGCCGCTTTAAGCAGGAGATCCTCGAAGTTAAGTATCGTGGTAAGTCTATCTTCGATATTCTCGAGATGTCGGTCGACGAGGCCCTTAAGTTTTTCGAGGAGGATGGCGATAATAGTACAGCCAAGCGTGTAGCCGAGCGTATTCGTCCTCTGCAGCGTGTAGGTCTTGGCTATGTCAAGCTCGGACAATCCTCGTCAACGCTCTCTGGTGGTGAGTCGCAGCGTGTTAAGCTCGCCTCGTTCCTCACGAAGGAGCGTACCACTGAGCGTCTTATCTTTATCTTTGATGAGCCTACAACAGGTCTTCACTTCCACGATATTAGACGTCTGCTTTCGGCCTTTGATGCCCTTATTGAGCGTGGCCATACAGTTGTTGTCGTGGAGCATAATATGGATGTTATCAAGTGTGCTGACTGGGTTATTGACCTCGGTCCTGAGGCGGGTGCTGATGGCGGTAGGGTAGTCATTGCAGGTACTCCCGAGAGTGTTATGGAGTGTCCAGAGAGTCACACTGGAGAGTTTTTACGCAAGCATAATGAGAGAGTTTGAGACATATATACTGCCTAATGGCATCCGTGGAATACATCGCCAGGTGCGCAGTGGAGTCACCCACTGTGCCCTTGTTGTGAACTCGGGTAGCCGCGATGAGCTGACTACTGAGTATGGCATTGCCCATCTTACTGAGCACGCACTCTTCAAGGGTACGGAGCGTCGTAAGGCTTACCAGGTGAATTGCCGCTTGGAGAACCTTGGTGGCGAGCTCAATGCCTATACCACTAAGGAGGATACCACGCTTCACGCCACCGTGCTACGCCACGACTTCTCGCGTGCTGTGGAGCTTATGGCCGACGTCATCTTCCGCTCTACATATCCCGAGCGTGAGCTTCGCAAGGAGCGTGAGGTCATCGCCGACGAGATTAACTCCTACAAGGATTCTCCATCGGAGCGTATCTATGACGACTTTGAAGATTTGATGTTCCGTGGCTCGGAGCTTGGACATAACATCCTCGGCTCTAAGGCTACTATCGCCCGACTCTCAACCGAGGAGATTCGCTCGTTTGTTCGCCGCACCTATACCACCGACCAGATGGTCTTTTCGTCGATTGGTAACTTCTCGGTGGCTACTGCTCGTAGCGTTGCTGAACGTTACTTGGGAGTGTTTGAGCCGTCGGTACGTGGCTATCAGCGTGTTGTCCCTGGCGAATATGAACCCTTCAACCTCTCTTTGAAGCGTCATACGCACCAGTCGCACGGTATTGTGGGTGCTCGTGGCTACGGTATTGCCGATGAGCGTCGTCTACCCCTCGCTCTGTTGTGCAATATTCTCGGTGGACCATTTGCCAATTCGCGTCTTAACATCGAGCTGCGTGAGCGTCACGGTCTCTCCTATAATGTTGAGGCCTCGTATACGCCCTACTCCGATAGCGGTATTGTGGCTATCTACTTCTCGTCGGATCACTGCCACTCGGAGCAGTGTGTGGAGCTTATCAGGGAGGAGATACATAAACTTTGCACTGAGCCGATCACACCTCGCCGCTTGGCTGTTGCTAAGCGTCAGTTCATCGCCCAGATGGCAATCTCGATGGAGGCCAACGAGGGTTATATGCTTGGTGCTGGTAAGAGCTATCTACTCTACAAAGATATCGATACACTTGAGGAGGCCTATAAAAAGGTTATGGCCATCGATGCCGAGTCGGTGCTATCGGTTGCTAACGATTGCTTAGAAAATTTATCGCAGCTGATATATAAATAGAAAACGTGACTCTATCATATATAAGCTACGAAGTCTAAACCTCGAGCAACTCTTTGCAATGATGGTTGATGAGGGTGGAACGACAGCAATTCAAAATACTCTGACTATAAACCAAAATATAATTATGGAGAATTTAGATCAATATATCTTGGCTAACACCAAACCCGAGGAGGAGCTTCTGCACCGCCTCGAGCGTGAGACATACTTGCGTGTCATCAACCCACGAATGATATCGGGCCATCTGCAGGGCAAGCTCCTCGAGATGCTTGTGCGTATGATGCGACCTAAGCGTGTCCTCGAGATTGGTACCTTCACGGGCTACTCGGCACTCAGCATTGCTCGTGGCTTGGAGGATGATGCTGTGCTCGACACTATCGAGGTCGACGACGAGCTCGAGGAGATCGCTGCTAAGTATTTCGAGGCTTCGGAGTATGGTCATCGCATTCGTCAGCACGTAGGTTCAGCACTCGATGTTGTGCCACAGCTCGGCCAGGTCTACGATATGGTCTTTATCGATGGCGACAAACGTGAGTACCCAGCATATTACAATATGTTGATGGATGGTAGCTATGTTCGCAGTGGTTCGGTGCTCTTGGCCGACAACATTTTGTGGTATGGCAAGGTTGCTGAGCCTATTGCCCACAACGACCGCCACACTGAGGCCATCGTGGAGTTCAATCGTATGGTCTGCCAGGATGAGCGTGTCGATAATGTCATCGTCCCCATTCGCGACGGTATCAACCTAATTAGAGTGAAGTAAACAGATGTAACCCATAGGAAAATGAAGAAGTTTCTCTACATACTATTGCCACTGTGTCTGCTCTTCTCTGTGAGTGCACAGGCACAGACTAAGCACGCCTTGGTCATCGGCATTGGCGAATATCTCGACCCTGAATGGGGTAAGATCAATGGCGATAAGGATGTTGCCTATGTCCTTGAAATTTTGAAGGACGCAGGTTATAGCGATATTACCACCTTGGTCAATAAGCAAGCTACAAAACAGGCTATTGTCAATGCTTTCAAGCGACTTGAGAGTGTCTGTCAGAGCGACGATATTGTCTACATACACTATTCGGGTCACGGTCAGCAGATGAGCGATCGTGGTAATGACGAACGCGACCATAGGGATGAGTGCTGGATTCCATACGATGCCTATCGTAAGCCTAGCAAGAACTACTCTGGCGAGAAGCATCTTGTTGACGATGAACTAAATGTGCTGCTTACGAAGATACGCCGTAAGGTGGGTGATGGAGGTAAGATTCTTGTCGTTGTCGATGCTTGCCATAGTGGCGATATCACCCGTGGTGATGGCGAGACTGTGCGTGGTGTGATGGATATCTTCGTGGCTGCCAAGGAGTATGTAGCCTCGGTATTTGACTCATCCGCTAAGTCTTCGACCCACACTGAGCAGTGGATTACTATTAGTGCCTGCCAGAGCTATGAGGTTAACATAGAGATGCGTTCACCATCGGTTGGTAAGCTCACTTATGCAATATACACCCTTGTTAAAGGTGGTAACGTAGGTACCAATAGTGAGTTCTACCAGCAGATATTCCGCTTTATGGACAACAACCGTGGTAGCCTCACGCAGGAACCTCAGATGACGGGTCTCAAGCGAAACTACAACATCAGCGACATAATACTTTAATATGGCTATGGTTTTACGTTTAGGCACAGACAGAGACCACGAAGCGAGTCTCGTAGCAGGAATGGTTGCTGGCGATAAGAGGGCTCAGTATGAGCTCTACAACTACTGCTCGGAGTATTACTATGCTAAGTATCGTGGTATCTTCACTGCTCCCGAAGAGGTTGTCGACGAGATATTCCAAAACTCGTTCATTAAGCTCTGGGAGCATATCGAGTCACGACGAATATATTCGGAGGATGGCGTGATTAAGGGGCGTGATTCACAACCCTTAACCGGCAGCCTCCGCTCCTATTTTATGTCCATCTCACGCTTCAAATTCCAGGAGTGGAATCGCGAGAATCCCAAGCATTCAGACGCCGAATGTGAGCACAGCAAGAAGATACGCTCCGAGGGTTTCGACGAGCGAGAGTATCTCGAAATGGTCTACGGCACAAGTAGCAACGTCCAGCTCGAGATTGTTGCCGATATTATTGCTACGATGCCCGAGCGATGCTACGAAATATTAACAAAATTCTACTATGAGGAGAAGAACTTAGATAGAATTTTGGAGGAGCTCCCCTCTATAGAGTCAAAGAACGCTTTGAAAACGAAGAAGCATAAGTGTATGGAGAACTTGCGAGATGTGGCAAAGGAGACCTACTCACGCTTCCTGAAAAACAATTAAAGTTGATACTATGAATCGAGATTTACAAGATAGAATTGATTGCTACATCCTTGGTCGAATGAGTGCTGAGGAGCGTGTTGCTTTTGAGCAGGAGCTCAGCCACAACGAGGAGCTTCGCGAGCAGTTTGAGTTCACCAAGAACCTCAAGAGTGCCATCACATCGCGTGAGGATAAGCTCTCAGCAATCCGTGAAATGCAGCAGCAGCGTGACGAGGCTGAGAACAATAATCGTACCCTTACGCTCAACTCTAAGCGTCGCACCAAGCAGATTGTTGCCTGGGCTTCAGCCATCGCTGCAGTATTGGTCGTTGGTCTCTTTATCGTCACTCCACTTCTTATCGAGAAAACCGGTTTTGTCGATAATGGTGCCGATGTTATGCGTGGCGAGGATGAGATGTTTGAGATTGAGGATACAGTGTGCGACACAATCAATGAGGTTGATAGCTTAGATGTCGAAAATTTTGAAGTTCAAGAATGAGAGTCCTTGCCGTTGCAATAGTTGCTCTAGCCACGCTGTTTGCCACCTTCACTGTCTCGGCCCAGAGGCTATCAGAGAAGGAGATATCAGCTGCGATGTCTCGAGCTGAGACTCTATATTCAAATGAGAACTACAAGGAGGCTTTGTCGGTTTTCCTCTCTGTTGCTGCAAATATTGATGCTTCTGCTACCGACGCTTCGCAGCGTGAGATATTGCTACGCAGTCAGTTTATGGCCGTTGTGTGCCATTACGAATTAGGTGACTACGACAAGGCCTATAAATTGTCTAAGACGCTCTTCGAGTCTAATCCTCAGTGCACCTACCGTGAAACGATAACGCAGTTATATGTCAGCAGCGGAGTATCTCTTGCCGCTGAGATATTGCAGCAGTTCACCCCAGGAGTCACCCAATTTGAGAGTATGCGTGGTATGCTTGAGGAGTTGCGACCATTGGCAGATAGCGACGCTCATCAACTAATCGAGCATCTCGTATTGTTGGATTTTCAGTTAAAAGGTCTCGACCTTATGCACAATTTAAAGGCTGAAGAGTCTATTGCTTGCTATGAGCAGGCCCTCGAGTATGCAACAAATATGGGCGATGAAAGCTCTATAATGCTAATGCACACATTCATAGCTGATGCGTATAGCTATCTTGAGCGTAACACCCAGGCTATTGACTCATTCAAGCAGGCACTCCTTATTGCCCAGAGGTTAAACAACATAGATGAGCAGATTGATATATATATAAGCCTTGTTAAACATTATGCCCTGTTGGGTGATGATGAGAGCAGGTCTTACTACTCAAAGCAGCTCGAGACTGTTGTCGGCAAGTGCAACAACTCCACGAGTTTATTTGTCTACTACAGACACAAAGGCGATGAGACATTTAGCGAGAAACGCTATAAATTAGCAGAGTTGTGGTATTTCAAGGCCTATGCTATTGCCAGCAAGATGGCTGAGGAGGGCGATGATTCGAAACTAAGGAATATATACGTTCGTTTGGCACGTCTTTACGATGAGCAGAAGATCTATGATAAGGCCTTCGAGCACTTCCTCTTGGCCCTTGATGAGTCGAATTTGATGCTTTCTGAAAACTATCTTCTCTACTTCAATCTTGCCGATGTATCGCTTAAGATTGGTAATATGGAGGCGTGCGAAAGCTATATCGAGACAATCTTTAGCTTCGAGCCATATATCACTGAGCCACGAAAGCGTAATGGACTCTATCTTTTGCGAGGAAAATATTTCGAGACTAAGGGTGACTATGAGTCTGCCCTTGCCGACTATAAGCGTGCCGACGAGATTTTAGCAACGCTCTATTCTCCATCGGATTATGATAGAATGAGAACCTACCTCTTTGTCGCCAATCTTGAGTACCTTGCCAAGAACTACGACGAGGCTGTCTACTACAACTCGCTCTATACTAAATATGCCAAGGAGCTCTACGGAGAGTATAGTCTCGACTATGTTGAGGCACAGATATCTCTTGCCAACTCACTCGGTTTTGCTGGCCAGTTCAAGAGTGGTTGTGACAACTACTCCGAGGCAGTTACTAAGCTTCGTAACATTGTGCGTAGTCGTGTGACACGTATGACCACAGCCCAGCGTGAGAGCTTCTGGGAGCCGCTATCCTCGCTACTTACGTGGATGACAACCTTTGCCATTAAGGTAGAGAGCTATCAGACTGCCTACACGCGTACCTGCTACGATGCACTGCTTATGTCAAAGGCCTTCCTTCTTGATTCTGAGCGTTCGTTAACCGACATTGTGCTTCGCTATGGCAATACTCGTGATAGAGAGACCTATTCGCAGATCGTTAAGCTTCGTGGTAAGATTGATTTCTGGGAGCGTGACTATGCCAAGAATGCCGACAGCTTGATCCTTGCAACAAAGCGTGTCGACGAGCTTGAGGAGCAGCTTATGGCTAAGAGCCGCGAACTTGGCGATATCACCTCGTTTGTCGATATCGACTACGATGTTGTCAAGAGCAACCTCGCCAAGGATGAGGTCTTGATCGACTTCACAGAGTACCTTCTCTACGAAAAGGAGCCTTGCTATGCCGCCTATATCATCAACCGCTCGCAGCAATATCCCCTTCTCACCTCTCTCTTCTCGGATAAGGAGATTGAGGCCCTCGGCATCACTTACCCCGATATGTACTATCGTGCTGCCTATGCCTCTGATGTGTTGCAGCTTCTCTGGAAACCACTCGAGAAGTATGTCGCTAAGGGTTCAACCATCTACTATGTCCCCACGCAGCTTCTCTTCCAGGTATGCTTGGAGTCGATACCTCTCGAAGATGGTACACTGCTTGGCGATCACTACAACTTTGTGCGTCTCTCATCTGCTCGCGAGCTTGTTAGAATCAAGCAGAAAGATAAAATGGTTATTGGTACTGCCAAGGCTGTACTCTACGGTGGTTTGAACTACGACCTTGAGCCTAAAGAGATGTTGGAGGAGGCTAAGTGCTACGATCTCGAGTCGATGATGATTACTCGTGGTAATGATGTTGCCCGTGGTAGTAGCGGCTTTAGCGATCTTCCAGGCTCTAAGATCGAGGTTGAGAAGATATCGGAGATTCTTGCAAACTCGAATGTTAACGTCACTATCTTTATGGGTGGCAAGGGTACTGAGGAGTCGTTCTTGAGCCTGAACCGCCACTCGCCCAAGATACTGCATATCGCTACTCACGGCTTCTACTTCACACCTTCCGAGGCTTCGAGCGTAGGATATCTCAAGGGCTATAGCGATGCTATGTCGCTCTCGGGACTCATTATGTCGGGCGGAAATGCCGCTTGGCAAGGTAAGAAGCTCCCCGCAGGTGTGCTCGGTGGCGTGCTTACTGCCAACGATATTGCTCGTCTTGATCTCAGCGACACCGATATGGTTGTCCTCTCGGCCTGTCAGTCAGGACAGGGTAATGCTACGCCTGAGGGCCTCTACGGCTTGCAGCGTGCATTCAAGAAGGCGGGCGTAGGTACTATGATTATGACTCTTTGGAGCATTAGCGACCTGCGTACCACCGAGTTTATGACGCTCTTCTACCAGAGCCTTGTTGCCAATGACTGGGACAAGCATAAAGCCTTCAACGAGGCTAAGCGAGAGATGCGTCGCTTGTATCCGAACCCTCAATATTGGGCAGCATTCGTGATGCTCGATTAATTAGTTAAAAAATCACTCCCGACCCACACGTTTCAACCAAGCGTGTGGGTTACTTTATATATATATATATGTCATAAATAGCAAATGAACTAAACTTTGCTTGTTATGAGACACGAATTAGAGATCCTCGACGAGATTAAGCTGTTGTCCGACGATGGTCAGTTCATCGCCTGGAGCAACTGGTGGCACTTCAGCTATCGAGGTCATCGAATGGTCTATCAGCCCAATGTCGATTCGCAGACCCTTCGCATCTGCATCCCTCACTTCGACAATGTTGCCAACTACGACCCTGAGGTTTTGCTTCGAGCTATTAATAGAGTAAACCGCGAGGTGCGATACGTCAAGATCTTTATTTTGGATAATGGCAGCATATCGCTTAACTACGACCATAGGTGCGAGTGCCAGGCCGACAGCTGTGCAATAGCAAAACATATCCTCGAAACCCTGATTTTTGCTGCCGAATATCTAAAAAATGCACTTTTTTGAAAAATAATTCGATTTTGGGGGTTACTTTCGGCTATTTACGGTCATAAAGGTTAAAAGATAAAGATAACACAAACACTTAACCGATATGAAAACCGTAAATAGCAACGTTTGGAAGAGCATCTCAGATATGGAGTACATCAATGGTCTTAAGGGTGGTGATGGCCACGTTACTGAGGCATTCTTCTACGGTCTTTGCAACTATATGCTCAACGACATTAAGTACTCACTCTTGCAGGGTCAGGTCGATTACGACGAGTTGGTCAACGAGCTCTTCATCTTCTTGTCGAAGGACAACTGGCGTAAGCTCGACACCTTCGAGGGTAAGAATGGTAGCTGCCTCTGCACTTGGCTCACACGCCTCGTATGGCGTTACTTCAACCGCCAGCGTGATCGAATCTTGGGTAAGGATACTTGTGACATCGATTCAATCCGTATGCCTAAGGGCTCTGACGGTCTCGACGCAGAGATGTCGGTAGATATCAACAATACCTTCAAGTCGATGCCAAACAAGCGTTATGTTGAGGTTTTGCAGCTTATGCTCGTTGAGGGCTACAACGCTGAGGAGGTTGCCGAGAAGTTCAACACCTCTGTAGCTAATATTTACAACATCAAACACCGAGCAATCGTACAATTTGTCGAAATTTATAGTGCGTGCTAAGATAGGTTTCGTGTTTTGCTTGTCTCTATAGTAGTAAACAAAAACAATTACAACTATGACAAACGATAAGAAGCAGAACACAAAAATGAATACAACAGATGCAGTTTTGGAGTTTATCTCAGGCAAGACCGACACAGAGTCAGCAAAGCGATTGACCAGAGGCGTAAATAGCGTAAATGCCTTGTGGCTCTTGGCAAAGATGGCCCGAACAGTAAAGAAAAACGGATTGTAAGATCCACGAGTCGACAGACTTAAAACCGAAAAGAGAGATTTTTTAACTAATTTAATACTTAAAAACTATGAAGAAGATTTTTACACTCTTGTGTGCATTCGCAGCAGTAACTCCTATTATGGCTCAGACAACAGAGGCCGTGGAGACAACAACATCAAACTCAGGCTCATTGGGCGAGACCATCCTTTCTATTATTGTAGCCGTTCTGATTCTTGGAGCAACCCTGGCAATGCTTGGCCATATGATCTACGAGAACTTCATCCGCAAGCCTCACTCTGACAAGCACACTGTTGATGAGTTTGTACAGGCACGTCGCGAGGCAGGTTTGGCAGAGCAGTCAACCAACCAGGAGATCAACCATATCAACAGCCGTTTCGACGAGGTTGTTGCAATGTGGGGCTCAATTCCTGGTAACGATGGCGACCCTATCCCATTCCCATTGAAGAAATCGCACATTAAGTTTGGCGAGGAGGTTCTTCAGGAGGCTATCAACCTTATGCCAACTGACTCAGATACTCTCGATCGTCTCAACGACTTGGCAGCCATTCTTAATACAGCTCTCGAGCGTACGTTCAACGGCTCTAAGACATTGATCATTACCTCAATCATCGTGGCAGTTGTCTTGGGCTTCGCAACAGGTACTCCTCATTTCCCAATCTTAGTAGGTCTCGGCCTTGTGGTCTACTGGTTTGCAAGCCGTACTCCAGACTACGTTCTCATCCGCAAGGAGCTTAAGGGTAATGGTGGCAAGCAGAGCTTCCTCACACGCATCATCGGTGGTCTCTTCGCAGGTGTTGCAGCAGCTAAGACCTACAAGACTATCACAACCTATAGCGATGGTTCTCAGACAACAGATACAGACAACTCAGAGACTTGGATTTCACTCGCCTTTACGTTGATTGTTATCGTGATGCTCGCAGCATTTATCTGGATATTCGCAGCAATCAATTACTTGCGTAACTACATTCTTCACTTCTAATCTAATAGCATAGAATAAATTTTTAATTATGTTAATGTAGAGGCTGCCTCACGAGTGATCGCCGGGCAGCCTCAATTTTTTTATATATTTAATATGTGTTTGATCGCAGCTATAGGGTCGTAGATTATCATTCGTGGCCCTGCCCATCTCATCACCTCGCGAATCTTTGCTCGCATATCTGCCTTGTAGCAGTGTATCGGACAGCGTTTGCAGTTAGGCTTCTCGTCGCCAAACTTGCATAGTGTGAGTCGTCGCTCGGCATAGCGTAGCAGCTCCTCGTACTCTGCTGATAGATGCTCCATTCCTAATTTATGGCGGCAGTAGAGTCTTATCATCTTGGCAACAACGGCCTTCTCATTCTCGATTCGTGACATCGCTATCCGAGTGCTACATCCAAGATCATCATCACCACAAAACCTATGGCAAAGGCTATCGTGCCAATGTCTGAGTGGCTACCTTGCTGCGTCTCGGGTATTAGCTCCTCGACTACAACGTAGAGCATCGCACCCGCTGAGAAGGCGAGAAGGTAGGGTAGTGCTGGTGACATATACTCGTAGAGGCCAATCATAACGGCTGCCGATAGTGGCTCGACAATGCCCGAGAGACCTCCAAAGAACCACGAGCGACGTCGCGACATACCCTCAGCACGCAGTGGAAGCGAGATTATGGCACCCTCCGGGATGTTCTGAATAGCCATACCCACAGCCAATGCCATTGCAGCTGCCATTGTCACCATCGTATCTCCCGCCATAGCTCCTGCCACCACAGCTCCCACGGCCATACCCTCGGGGATGTTGTGTAGCGTTACTGCCAACATCAGCATCTGCCTGCGCCCCAGCTGCGAACGAGGACCCTCAGGGGCGTTGTCGCCAATAGGGTGAAGGTGCGGGATGAATGTGTCGAGTGACAGCAAAAAGAGCATACCGAGTATTATGCCTGCGGCTGCTGGCAGCCAGGCGATGCGTCCCATAGGCTCCGAGAGCTCAATCGATGGGATTATCAGCGACCACACCGAGGCGGCAACCATCACGCCTGCAGCAAAGCCGAGAAGGGCCTTGTTGAGCTGTGGTGCTACGCTTTGGCGTGTGAACAACACTGCCGAGGCACCTACTATAGTACCCAGGAATGGTATTAGGAGTATGGTGATTACGTTCATATCAAGGTCTAATAAAGGGGGCTCAAGCAAATATTATGCTTTGAGCCCCCTTTGATTTGGTTGTTATCAACTATTAATAGTTCTCAGCCTTAATCTGGAAGTATGCCTTTGGATGTACACATACTGGACATACCTCAGGAGCCTGCTTGCCAACGTGGATGTGGCCACAGTTAGAGCACTGCCAGATCATATCGCCATCACGAGAGAATACCAAACCACCCTCAACGTTAGCCAAGAGCTTACGGTAACGCTCCTCGTGCTCCTTCTCGATCTT
>JAFYSI010000019.1 GCA_017559425.1 Alistipes sp. | reverse complement strand
GACCTCGCGATGTTTAGAGTAAACAGAGAGCGTGCCGACGAGCTTGGACTCACCGAGGACGAGATAGAGGCTATCAACGAGATATTGGCCGACGAGAGCATCACCATCGACGACCTTGAGACGATATTGGCAGATGCGATATACGAAGATACTTCGCTTGCGAGAACACTATCGTTAGCACTTACCAACGACAACCTATCGTTGCTGCACACCGCCGCGGAGCTTAACAATCTGCAAAACGCAGAGTATGGCGAGGTGATGAACGCACTGCTCGGTGGCAAGTTGGAGAACAACTCTGTATGCAACATCATTGCCGATGAGCTAATCCACATAACGCCAATCGACGATAGCCAACGAGCAGCCATAGCCACAGCTCTCAACAGCAAGCTTTCGGTGATAACAGGTCCTCCAGGAACGGGTAAAACGCAGATGATCATCAACCTGCTATCGAATGCCTTGCTCAGAGGCAAGAGCGTGCTTGTGGCAAGTAAGGTAAACAAGGCTGTGGACAATGTTAAAGATCGTTTCGACGCACTTGACCCTTACCACTATATGCTACGCTTCGGCTCTCGTGCCGTTATCAACGGCCAGCTGATACCAGCAGTCGAGTCGATACGAGCACAGATCCCTGAGAGAGACTACAACATTCAGCATCTAAGTGCAATACTGACCGAGTATCAATTGGTGTGCCAACGAGCTATTGAGGCACGCGGCAAACTCAATGAGTTGCAGGCACTAACCAAAGAGATAGAGGAGCTTGAGCATAGAATTCAAGAGCTTGCAAACAATCGTAACATCAGGGAGAATACTTACAACGAGGCACTCAAGACACATCGACAAAATAACGCCGACATTGCGAAAATTGCCGAGAACGACACCCACAACTGGGAGGGTCGCCACGTTGAAGTGCGAACAACGCTTAATCTCTTATACTCAAAGAGTAAAGGTCTGAGACGAATTATCTTCAACCTATTCTCAAAGGCAAAATATAGTGTCAAGATTCTCTATGATGCACTCACTCTGCCTGATGAGATTCGCGAGAAGATAGAGCAGGAGAGCGGCATCGACTCAGTAGCTCGCATTAACAGCATCGACGACCTCATCCGATTCACAGAGTGCGAAGAGAGGCATTTGTCGCGTATAATAGCATATCGCAAGAGGCTCAAAGAGATACACTCGGAGCATAACAATGCTATCGCTGAAATTGACAAAGCTATCAAAGAGGCTAACGAGCGTCTAGGGTGGGTACGTCGACGTGTTGCAGAGCTTCAGAGTCAAAGCGAGGTACTCAACACGAGGATTGCTAATGCTCGAGAGCAGATATCGGGAATGAGTATGGAGCTACTTCGCCAGCGTATCAAGTCTCGTATCAACGCCCCAAATGCGATTAGTGCTATTGCTCGATATAGAGGCTACATACCCGAAAACATTCCTAAACGTGGTCCGCAGATAGCACAGTTTATTCGCGACGCCCGTGACTTTATCAATGTCTTCGGTCTCAACTGCGTAACAAGCCTCTCGGTGAGAAATGGCTATCCGCTCGAGAGGGAGCTCTTCGATATGGTGATTATCGACGAGGCATCGCAATGCGACATCGCCTCGGCACTACCGTTGATATATCGTGCAAAGCAGGTTGTTGTCGTGGGCGACCCACTGCAGCTCGAGCACATCACCAATGTGAGACGCGAGGATGAAGCGAGAATCAAGGAGCACCTCAACATTAACGATGCGGCATTGGTAAGAAATATCAACTGGTCGCTATGGGATCATTGTAACGCCATCATCTCGACAGCGGAAGAGAACAACAAGAGCATAATGCTCTACCACCACTACCGATGTCATCCACGCATCATTGGCTACTCTAACGAGATGTTCTACAACCGCCGCCTGGGAAGGCCGCTGGATATCCATACTACGGAGGATAATGGCAAACCATACCCCACAGGAATCAATTGGATTGACATTGAGGGCGTACAGGATAGATATCGCAACATCAACGAGGCGGAGATTGTCAAGGCCCTCGACATTGCAATAAGGATTGGCCGAGCAAATCCCGATGTCAGCATCGGCATCATCTCGCCATTTAGGGATCAGGCAGAGGCTATACACTCACGAATCCCCGAGAAGCTTAAAGGACAGATTGTGGCCGACACAGTCTATAGATTCCAGGGCGACGAACGTGATATAATCATCTACTCTACGGTGGTCACCAACAACTCCCCAGAGAGCAAGATTAGGTGGATAGATATTGCGTGTCCAAACCTTGTGAACGTTGCGGTGACGCGTGCAAAGTCGTCGCTATTCATTGTGGGTAACCGCAGATATATCGACGAGCACTCCAACCACAATCGCCCACTGGGATATCTATCTGAGTACACACAACAGAACGAACAACATTAAACAGAACAAAGAGGCTATGACACAGAGTTTTAAAATAGATTTTGAAAAGAAGCACCTATTGATCAACGATGGCTCAAACCGCATCTTGATCGATACAGGTAGCCCAGCTACAATACATACCTCGACCGAGCTACACTTTGCAGGTAAGAACCATCGCGTATCGACAAACATCCTTGGCAATACCGTAGAGAAGCTCAAGGCAATGGCTGGCATCGAGTTCACCACACTTATGGGACTCGACATTCTGTCGGAGTATAAAATCATAATCGACTATGCCTCGAGCGAGATAACCCTATACTCGCCAGACGAGTGCGACCCTGCTGGCACAGCCTACCCTATCAAGTCGATAATGGGAACGCTCGTCGTACCCATAGAGGTGGCAAACCGTCAGCTGGAGATGATTCTTGACACAGGAGCCACATACTCCTATATCAAATCATCTATTACTCAAGGCCTCAACGCAACAGAGACCATTACCGATTTTAGCCCTCTTGTAGGTGGCGAGTTCCGCACGCCGATATTCGAGCTTGAGAGCCAACTTGGCAACAGATTGTTTATGTGTCACTATGGCAACCTACCACAAAAGATTGAGATGATGATTGGCCTTCTTGGTGTCGACGGCGTTATCGGCTACGACCTTCTCCTGGCCAACAAGCTACTTATCAACATTCCAAACAGTCGCCTGGTAATTCTCAACGAGTAGATCTTCGTTGAGCAGACGATCTGTAGGCCAATAAAAAATTGAGATAGAGAGTTGGTACATTGAGTTAAAATAGATACCTTTGTCATACAACTACTGCGTTCTTTGAAGCCCCGTTGATATGCAATTTTGACTAAGCCAGGCGTATTGCCTGAGCCGTTCATAGCCTCGGAGCTATGGACTAACAATGCTCCATTGTTACCGCAGGTTGCTCGCTTTACTATATAAAGCTCCCAACCTGAAGTAGTAGCACGCGAGCGTGCTACGCGTGACCGCTAATCGATGTTTCGAGAAATCAAAACAGTTCAATGAAAAGAGTGATCAACGAGGGCTTCAAGGCGTGGTGTAAACAGTATCGAGATGATATCAACAGACGAGATAAAGCACGACTTCGCCGCAATAGAAGCACCCAAAGATCTTCTTAACCTTCTCAACAAGGTTAAGAGGAGTGTGCTCGGTGGCAAGTATCACCCCTTCTCGTTCGACCAACTATTCTACTACAGCAACCCACGACGTGAGGATGTTGTCCGCTACCATAGCTTTACAATACCCAAGAGGAGTGGCGGCACACGCACCATATCGTCGCCCGTAGCAGGCCTTAAGAGCATCCTTACAACACTCAACGACATATTCCAAGCCATCTATCGACCATCGAAGCAGGCTATGGGATTTGCTGCCAAACGTTCGGTAGTGACAAATGCTCAGATACACGTTGGCCAACGATACATCTTCAACACCGACCTCAAGGACTTCTTCACGTCGATAAACAGATCGAGAGTGTGGCGACGCCTAACACTCAAGCCATTCTCGCTCTCGGACGACATTGCCGACATAGTCGCTGGACTATGCACTATGCGTGATCGAGACGCCAATGGCAGGGTTCGCTATGTGCTTCCGCAGGGTGCACCCACCTCGCCCATAATCACCAATATGATCTGCGACAGACTCGACGCAAAGCTTGCTCGCCTTGCCAAAAGGTTTGGCCTGAGGTATAGCCGCTATGCCGACGATATAACCTTTAGTAGTATGCACTTTGTATATGGCAAGGGTGGACGATTCATTAGTGAGCTACACGATATTATCACCGCAGAGGGCTTTGAGATAAACGATACTAAGACACGCCTCCAGCACCTCGGCATACGCCAGAAAGTTACAGGTCTTGTGGTCTCAGAGAGGGTTAACGTCTCGAAGGAGTACGCACGCGAGCTGAAGCTCTTAATTCATATTTGGCTGAGGTACGGATACCTGCACGCCCTTGACAGCTATACTCAAAAGCACCAACACACGAAGGGTGGCATTGCAAACTTAGAGGCTATCATAAAGGGAAAGCTCAACTATATGCGTATGGTGAAGGGGGCCAATGATGCGATGGTGCAAAGGCTGCAGGCAGCATTTAACGAGCTGAAACACGACAGCATAAGACTCGAACACAGATTTGACAGCTGGCTACCCACGCTCACCTTTAATGCCACATATACCCGCTCCGAAATCGAAGCTCTCGAGGGCATTAGCCTCAAGCTGCGTGTCGACACCACAAAGGTGTGTGCCTACCTCGCAATTGATGGCAATGAATACCCCGTGACCATTAGCCGTCACATAAGTTCAGCTACACGCCTCGAGCTGATGCATAGCGAAAGTAACAGTGCTGTTTGGAGGAACCACCGCATCTCGATATGTAGCAACGAAGCGGGCAGCTTCATACTGCTACACAAGCGTCTGCGAAGATACAAGCCAAAGGCTGAGGCCGAGACAGAGAGCTACAAAGTCATCGACATCGACACCTTTATTGCGATGTTAAACGCCACCGAGCAAGATTTCCATCTCGAGACCTTGTGCCTCAACGCCCCATTCTAACTCATCGCCTTGATGACGTAAATCATTTTGGTGCTTACAATTAAGATTATGGCGAGGTTGGCTACTACGCAAACAAGTCTGCTTCGCTTAACGCCTTCGCCTTAAGCTCCTCGGCAAAACAGACTACAAACATCGCCTAAGGCGATAATAAAAAACAATAGAGAGAACAACTTCTGAGTAAACTCAGGTTATTCTCTCTATTACTCTTACACCTACAGTGTATATGCAGTCTACTCTGCACTTGTGATCTCGGCGGGGTTCGAACCCACGACCCACAGCTTAGAAGGCTGTTGCTCTATCCAACTGAGCTACGAGACCATCCCTAATGTGCAAGCCAAAGAACCGGCGAAACCGAGTTCATAGGCTTTTGCGGTGCAAAAGTATATAAAATATCGCGAATTACAAAATATTTATGAGCCTATGGTGCAAAATTTATGAAATATTCATCATCTCGACCACCCTATTCATAGCTCTTTCGTGCATTCTGTAACGTGGCAAAACAAAATAGCCTGGCAACAATTGCCAGGCTATACACCATATTAGTTGCACACTACAACGCCATCAGCATAAGAAGCTGGGCAGTGAGCACTCGCAAGAACATAACGACGGGATATACCGTAGCGTAGCCAACAGCAGGCATATCGTTACCTGAGGATGTGCTGGCAAAGCCGAGTGCTGGAGGATCGGTCATAGCACCCGACATAAGACCCATCATTGTATAGTAGTTAATCTTGAACTTAAGGCGTGCGATGAGAGCCACGATAATAAGAGGCAACACAGTGATGATAACACCATAGCCAACCCACTTATAACCACCGCCCACGATAGCATCAACGAAGCCGTCGCCAGCACCAATACCTACAGCTGCGAGGAACATTGCAAGACCAATCTCGCGGAGCATAAGGTTAGCACTCATCGTAGTATAGGTCACGAGGTGGAAGTGAGGACCGAACTTACCGAGCAAGATAGCGATGATAAGTGGACCACCAGCCAAACCGAGCTTCACAGGCTGTGGGATGTTCATCAATGGCAATGAGCCGAGCAATACACCAAGAGCGATACCCAAGAAGATAGGCAAGAGGTTAGGATGGTCGAGCTTCTTAAGTGAGTTACCGAGCACCTTCTCTGCCTGCTGAACAGCAGCCTCAGGACCTACAACCATCACCTTATCGCCTACCTGGAGCTCCATACCCTGATAAGGGATAAGGTCGACACCAGCACGGTGAACACGCGTGATATTGATACCGTAGCGAGTACGGAGACGCAAATCAGAGAACTTCTTACCGTTGATCTCCTCACGAGTGATGAGGATACGACGTGACACAAGAGGTGTAGACTGCATAGCTGTAGCACCCCACTCGTCGGCACTCATCTCGACAGGTTTACCAAAGAATGCAAGGATTGCCTCGCTATCATCCTCAGAGCAGATGATACGGAGACGATCGCCAATAGTAAGCTTAGAGTTTCCATCTGCCATCACGATCTCGCCATTTGCGTGCATAATACGTGACACTACGAACTGACGGTTGATGAGCATATGAGCAATAGCGATTGTCTTACCCTCGAGCATCTCGTTGGTAAACTCCACAGAGTAGCGGTGAGGAAGGTTAGTCTCGTTGCTCATAGCTGCCAAGCCCTCATCCTCCTTCTTATAGTCGACACGAAGCACAACACGCATAAAGATCATAGTGAGAATGATACCAATAACGCCCAATGGGTAGGCCACGGCGTAACCGAGCGAAATAGTTGGGTCATCAATACCTGTAGCATCCATATATGCCTGCTGTGCAGCACCAAGACCTGGAGTGTTGGTCACCGCACCCGACATAACACCCACCATTGTTGGGAGTGGAGTGCCAGTAATAAGGTGGATAACGTATGTCGTAACAGCACCGAGCAGGATGACAAGAGCAGCCAAAGAGATGAGCTTCAAACCACCACTCTTGAGTGATGAGAAGAAACCTGGGCCGACCTGCAAACCGATGAAGAATACGAAGAGAATAAGGCCAAACTCCTTAATAAAGTGGAGTGTGTCGTGGTGAATAGAGCCAGCATCAAGGAAGTGACCCGCGAGGATACCAGTAAAGAGAATCCACGTCATACCGAACGAAACGCCCTTGATTTTTATCCTGCTAAGGGCAATACCCGAGGCGATGACCAACGCAAGGATAAATATGGTGTGTGCAATAGAGGGGTGCTCTGGATTGCCACTACCCATAACAACGGTTAGAATCCAATCGAAATTCATTGATTTAAATTTTGAGTTAATATCGAGCGGCAAAGATACGAAATATATATTATAAAGCGAGGAAAGAGAGAAGAAAAATGTACCATCTCGCTCCAAAGCGGCAAATTTGGCAAGATTCAGACAAAAAAGTGTCGCTCCACGCGGGAACGACACTATATGGTTGTTGTCGGAGCACTCTACCCCTTGAAGTACTCAAAGAAACGCTCTTTGTAGTTCTCGCCGAGTGGGATATACTCGCCGTTATCGAGGAAGATACGACCCTTTGTGTAGCTCGATATACGCTTGAGGTTAACAATATAGGAGCGGTGCACACGCAAGAAGAGGTTCTGAGGCAGCGAGGTCTCCATATTCTTCAAGCGGAAGAGCGTGGTGATCGTAGCACTACCCTCGATGTGAAGACGCACATACTCGCCAGCACTCTCCAAATAGACGATATCTGCGATTTTCACGAGCTGTGTCTTGTAGTCGGCCTTCACGGAGATATACTCCGAGTCGGTACTCTCAGCCTCAGTCTGTGCCACAGCACTCTCGGCAACGCGGCAACGCTCCACAAGGTCGGCAAGCGAAATAGCCTTCTGCGAGGCCTTCATAAACTCGTCGTAGCTAAATGGCTTCAACAGGTAGTCCAAGGCGTTAAGTTTAAAGCCCTCGAGGGCAAACTCTGAGTGGGCAGTGGTGAAGACAATGAAGTAGGATGATGTGAGCGAACGCACAAAGTCGAGGCCATTCATATCGGGCATATTGATATCCACAAAGATGAGCTCCACCTTTTCACGCTCGAGCACCTCCTGAGCCTCCAAAGCACTGCGACACGTTGCCACAAGTTGGAGCTGATCGGTACGCTCGATATAGCTCTTTATCTGTCTGAGAGCCAATGGCTCATCGTCGATTGCAATACATCTAACCATATATTAATAAGTTACAGGGATTACTAATTTTACTATATATTTACTCTCATCCTTATCGTCGATATCGAGCAGATAGCCCTTACCAAACAGGAGGTCAAGACGCTTTGTGATGTTGTTCAAGCCGATACCACTATGCTCGTTCGACTGCGAGTAGTGGCGTGAGTTTGCCACCACACAGGTGAGCTCGTTGCCGTCGACATTGATGTTGATATTTATGAACGAATCCTTCTTGTAGCTGATGCCGTGCTTAAAGGCATTCTCGACCAACACGATGATAAGCAGCGGAGGCAGCGATATCTTGCGGCAAAGATTGGCATCGGGGTGATTGAACGATATCTCGACATCGTCGATATAGCGAATACGCATCATCTCGATGTAGTTCTCGATGAACTCAACCTCCTTGTCGAGCGTGGTATCCTTCTCGCCAGAGTCGTAGAGAACGTGACGCATCATTCGCGAGAGTACCATAACGCTATTTCGAGCCATATCGCGGTCGAAGTCGATCATCGCGTGGATGTTGTTGAGCGTGTTCATCAAGAAGTGCGGGTTGATCTGATACTTCAAATACTGCATCTGTGTCTCGATGTTTTGTCGCTCAAGCATCGTCATTCGCTGGTCTGTGATGATGGCCCTATGGTAGAGCTTAATCATCGAGTTAGCACCCGCCATAAGGATACTAAATACGATATTCCAATACCACGCCAACTCCGTGAGCGAGGCCTTATCGCGAAGGTCGATATTACTCTGCCAGAAGCGGAAGTCGAGAACCTCAATAACACCAAAGACAGAGGCTACAAGAAGCAACAGAAGCACAATATACCAACCATACCTATGCTTCATAAGCAGCGGCGAAAGCAGGTAGTTGTGCACAAGGAAGATGATGAAGTAGGGCGAGATCTTAGCCCACGAGATAACCACCTTATCGAAGTCGACAACATCTTCAGACATAAGGTGTGCATTCATAAATGGTATGAGGTAGATTGCTGTCCACACAAGGGTGTAGATAACATTCTCGCCCAAGCCAATATTTTTGATATTCATTGATAGTTTCATCGGCAACAAAATTAATATTTTTGCACGAAAAAGCAAAATAAATAGCTAAATTCTAAACAATATTGCACTTTTATTCAGCGAAAAAGGGTATCTTTGCCCGACCAAATAAAATTTGGGGAGGTTCTATAAATAGAATCTAGCAACAATGTTAACTTGTTTACTAATTTACGGAACATACCTATAGTACTATGCTTAAAGGTTTACTATTCGATATGGACGGTGTTCTGGTCAACAACCTCGATATTCACCGTCAGGCATTTGCCGAATTCTTCCGCCGTTATGGCGTTGAGCGTACGTTCGACGAACTCAACCGCCACTTCGGTCGTGGCAACGACGATATTATGGGCGAGCTGATGCCTCGCGAGATTGTTGAGCGTGTAGGCATTCGTGAGCTCGGCAACCAAAAGGAGGCCATCTATCGCGAGATATATGCACCGACGATTAAGCCCCAAGAGGGACTCCTCGAGTTCCTTGCCGAGAGCCATCGTGAGGGTCTA
This sequence comes from Alistipes sp., assembly GCA_017559425.1. Lineage (GTDB taxonomy): Bacteria > Bacteroidota > Bacteroidia > Bacteroidales > Rikenellaceae > Alistipes. The sequence goes on along the minus strand of JAFYSI010000019.1, from coordinate 2,362 downwards.
CGATGTGCTGTCGGCTCATCGGGATTTTTGGCAAATGTAGACTTTGTATTGGATAAGTGCCAGATACGCCCCTACTTCTCGGCCATTGTGGCGGGTGACCAGGTAACAAAGTGCAAGCCCGACCCAGAGATCTACCTCACAGCCGCAACAAAGCTCGGTCTTGAGCCTCGAGAGTGCATTGTATTTGAGGATGCAGAGGCCGGCATCGAGGCAGGCAAGCGTGCGGGAATGGTTGTCGTGGCCCTAGCAACAACATTTAGTCGCGAGTTCCTCGAGACGACAGATGCCGATCTAATCATCGACGATTTCAGAGATATTAGCGTGGAACGACTCCGCGAGCTCTTAGACTCGCTGAAGTAGCCGCTTTATTGGAGGCAGCAGTAGGAAGATGTCGAGAACGCGTGCGGGCAGCAGAGCACAGGCAACAACCACAAACTTGGTGAAGAGACCTGGGGTCACACGTCTGCGGCCACGCATCATAGCTCTAATACCCTGCTTGGCAATAGCCTCGGGACGCATCATAACGCCAAGCATTACGAACCTACGACGTAGCTTGTCGCTGAGTTTATATAGTGGCGTGTCGACAGCACCTGGAAAGACGAGCGTAACGCTCACACCCGAGCGATGAAGTTCGTACCAGAGTGACGAGCCGAAGCTCTTGAGATAGGCCTTGGTGGCTGCGTAGTGCGAGATTGTAGGATAGGGCAACCACGCTGTAGATGAGGACATTATCAATATCTTTCCCCTACCCTGCTCCTTGAACCACTCACCGAAATAGCGGCATAGGAGCGTTACGGTGGTGCAGTGCAGACGGATGATTGTAGTGAGTCGTGCTGGGTCGGTATTCGTAAGGGTCGAGAAGAGCAACATCCCTGCGTTGCAGACCAATATCTCGATATCCCAACCCTCAGCCTTGCAGCGAGTAAAGATCTCGAGAGCAGCACCATCCACCGCGAGGTCAACACATAGCGAGTGAGCCTCAACACCATAGCGTGAAGCGAGCTCCTCGACAACGGCATCAAGCTCAGTAGGCTGATTGCTCACAGCGATAATATTGTAGCCACGCTCGGCAAGCTGCAAGGCGTAGTGGCGACCAATGCCCGATGAGGCACCTGTGATTAATGCATAACTCATAGTGCAAAGTTAGTGAAAATTTCGTATATTTGTCCTTTGGAACAAAAAAGATATTCGATATGGCCAAGCGAATAGAGAAGACCAATGCAGCACGACTGCTTGACAAGGCAAAGATTGCCTACGACCTTGTACCCTACACCGTCGACGATGATAACCTCGCAGCAACACACGTTGCCGAGGAGCTTGGCGAGGATATAGCAACAGTATTCAAAACCCTTGTGCTGCGTGGCGACCGCACAGGACTCTTCGTATGCGTCATCCCTGGTGACAAAGAGGTAGACCTCAAGGCTGCCGCCAAAGTATCGGGAAATAAGAAGTGTGAGATGATACCGATGAAGGAGCTGCTACCATCAACTGGATATATCCGTGGCGGCTGCTCGCCAATAGGTATGAAGAAGCCTCTTCCAACCTACTTCCACTCCTCAGCCACAGACCACCCACGTATATATATAAGTGCAGGCGTACGCGGCCTTCAAATCGCCATAGCCCCCACCGACCTTATCGCCTATGTCGGTGCTGCAGTAGCTGATATCATTGCGTAACGCCCTAACTTTAGAAACACAAAAAAAGCCTGTCGTGTGACAGACTTTTTTTGTGTTAGCTCCATTACCTCTTAAGCTTATTGAGGAACGAGCGGTTGACAATGACGCGGACCTCGCGATGGACATTGTGAATCTCAATAGGACTATGGCCATATAACTCACCATCGACCTCAAGCGGTAACTCGGGTGAGGACTCTATACGGATATGACGACCCTGGGCGTGAAGAACGTGGCCAATAGTATAGATATTACCATTGAAGAGTCGCTTCAAACGGAAGATGATATTCCACCAGTGAAGGGGTCGGATGATAGTGAGGTCGAGCAAGCCGTCGTCGGCAACAGCTGCGGGGAGCTGCTGGATACCGCCACCATTATACTTACCCACGCCGATAGCCATACTGAGCAACAGGTTGTTGTACATCAGGCGGCCATCGACCCAAATCTTCGTTCCCGTAGGTTTATATCCAAAGAAGGTACGCACGAGAGCACGCAGATATGAGCTTTTGCCCTTACACCCCTTATTACGCATCTGCTGGAGACGCTTGATAACGGCAGCATCGAAGCCCACGCCAGCGACATTTGCCGCATAACGCACCTGACGATAGCGAGACTCCTCATACTCCACCGCAGCGACATCCTGCAAGAAAGTATAGCCCTCCTTGATGGCACGGATAGCCTCGGAGTAG
>JAFYSI010000123.1 GCA_017559425.1 Alistipes sp. | reverse complement strand
TCGTCTATCGAACGAGAAGCGCAGAGGTTTAAGCCAAGGATGGCTATCGAAAGGCACGCCATAGAGCTCGTGAATCTCACGCTCGAATGGGTGGAACTGCGGATGGATAGCCGTCAGCGAGGCGAGACCCTCGGCATAATAGTCGGGCACAAACGACGTGAGGAGCACCTCTGCTGTTGCGTCGTTGAGCAGAATCATATAGAACTTGAGTCCCTTCTCAATCTCTGTAGCGAAGTAGTGAGCAACGTGGTAGTTGCTATCCGCCATACGCTCCTTAAGGTCGTTGTATAGCTCTACATAGTCGACCTCTGGGATGTCGGCAATGGCAACTGCCGAGGCGGTATTTGTTGTTATACAGTATAGTTTCATAGCACTATTCGATATTTACGATTAGGTCAATAGCCTCCTTGAGCACATCAGGCTGCCACAAACCGAGCACGATGGCTGCAATGAGCAACACAGCTGCCGAGTATGACAATCGACGATTTACGGCCGAGAGGTGCAACTCATCCTGATTAGAGTGGTATCCGAGGCGGAGTGTGCGTGACCATATTGCGTAGATCACAACACACATCAAGATGAGCATAATCACCAACAGCCACCAGCTACCCACCGAGACAATCTCCGAGAAGATCATCACCTCCGAAACGAACAATGGTGATGGTGGGAATGCCAAGAGCACAAGCGTGCCTATGATAAATCCGATAGCACCCACACGATTGATATTCATATAGTTACCAATACGGTTAATGCTGTAGCTATTGTAGATGTGACGCATAATGCCCACCTGGAAGAACATAGAACTCTTGACCAGCGTGTGGCACACAACGTGGAATACTGCAGCCCACAGAGCAACACCTCCGATACCCATACCGATAGCCACAATACCCATATTCTCGACAGTCGAGTAGGACAAGAATCGCTTATAATTATTGCTGCGACGAAGGAACATAGCACCCACGGCCAACGACAACACACCAATGAAAATCAAGACGTGGCGAGCCCAGCTAAAGACCTCAGTTGCTGAGGCGTAGAGGGTGTAGATACGCATAATTGATACGAATCCCGCGTTGACCAACGCTGTAGAGATAAATGCTGAGGCTGGAGCAGGAGCTGCATAGTTAGCATCGACACCCACGGTGTAGAGTGGGAAGATCTCCATCTTACAGCTATAGCCCACAACGATGAGCAGGAAGGCAACCTTCAAATAGAGTGGGTTACCATTGTCGATAACGCTCTTGAGCGACTCATAGTCCAACGTGCCGTGCTCGGCAACAGTCGAGAGAAGCAAGATGCCGAGGTATGCCATAGCGATACCGGTTGAGCAGACGAAGATATACTTCCAGGTTGCCTCCAACGACTGCTTGAACTCGCGGTGGTAGATGATACCCGCTGAGCAGATAGTAGTAGCCTCGAGGAATACCCAGGTCATAGCCACATTGTCTGAGTAGTAGACGCAGGTGATGGCCACAGCCAAGAGCATAAGGAGCGTATAGTAGGCCTTATACGAGCGTGTGCTCACCTCCTCTGCGTGGAGGTACGACTTCGAGTGTATGAGTGTAAAGCCGAGGACTGCAACCATCAAGATATGGAAGAGTACGGCCATAGTATCGGCACGGAACACCGAGAGCATCACACTATCGTGCAACTTGAGCACGAAGAGTGCTACGATCGATGCCACCTGCACCAAGAAGAAGAGCGAAGCGATGATGTTCGATGCTCTCTCTGTACGCACCACGAGGGGTGCTACGGCCAAAATAAGCGATATGATAAGATATATGAGCATAGTCTTAGTCTTTAATTGAGGTTAGAGCATCCGACTCATCGGTATGCATATCGTCGTCCAAGCGGCGGAGGAACATACCGAGAATGAGAATCGAGATAAGGATATCGAGCATAATAGCCAAGTTGATAAGCATTGGCAGCTCCACACCGATAGCCATCGAGAAGAGGAACACACCATTCTCAATCACAAGAAAACCTACCAGGTGGGCGAAGATACGCTGACGAAGCACAATGAGAATCAATCCCGACAAGAGGGCGTAGAGAGCAACACCAAAGAAGATCATATCGGTGCGGTTATCAGCCATATAGTAGGTTATCGCACAGCTGGCAATGAGTGCCAATATCGACATCACCAAAGCACCAAACTGCGTAGATGACGAGTGTATGCGGTTAATCTTTGTCTTGTTGATTACTCGCATCAAGATTGCTGGGATGACAATAGCCTTAAACACGAGCGTCTCGACGATGATGAAGCTGAGCTCCACAGGGTGAAACGAGTGGAGGCGTGCCATAGCGATGCCAAAGAGCAACAAACCCTGAATCGCAAGGATTGTTGTGTGGTTGCGGAAGCGGTCAGCTATCGATAGATAGATGAGCGTCAGCACATATAGGATAATGAGTGATAGTACCATATTTCGAAACGCTTAAATGTCGATATTCTGATAAAGCAGGAAGCCTGTGAGCAGCACCAATGCTGACATCGCCACGATGGTGAGGATATATGTGGTGTTGCGTGAGAGTTTGTTGCGGGCACGCAACGACTCGATAGCACCAATCGTAATACCGCTACCCAAGATTGCAAGAGGGGTTGCAAACTCCCAATGGAAGCAGACAACAACCGACACTGCATTTGCCGCAATCATCGCCCAGATAGCATTCTTCAACCAGCCAGCGATGTTGATCATCGCAAGGTCGATACCCGAGTAGTCGAGACACATAACCTCGTGAATCATCGTGAGCTCGAGATGCGTGCGTGGATCATCGACAGGCACACGACCCGACTCGATAATCATAATGATGAGGAAGACATAGGCCAGGAGCAACATCACAATCGAGAGGTTGGTGTCGAACATCTGGGCTGTCGAGAAGATATCGGCAAACGACGAATAGCCGCAGAAGAGGGCAAACGTTGCAAGACCCATCATCAGTGCTGGCTCAACCAAGGCACCATAGAGAGCCTCACGAGCAGCACCCATACCCTCGAACGAGCTACCTGTATCCATCGCAGCAAGCACAATAGCGATACGCGACAGAGCGAGCAGATAGGCCACCAAGATAATATCACCGTGGAACGACAATACTGGCTCGAGGTTAGCAACAGGGATAAACAAGAATGCCATAATCGCCGCACCGAGATAGACACAAGGGGCGATACGGAAGAGGGCTGTTGTGGTTGGTGAGTAGACAGCACCCTTTCTAAGCATAAGTCTGGCGTTAGAGACGTGCTGGAAGAAGCGGATACCCTTACGACCAGCAAGCACAGCACGCGTTCTATTGATGACACCCGTAATCGAGAGTGCCACAACAATCATAAGTAGTGTGTTAAGTAGTTTTATCAACATACGTTCTTCGATTTGGGGGTTACAAAATTCCAACGAGGGTAAATATCAACACCGCAGCCAAGAATGCGAGTGCAAAGGTGATATAGTTGTTCACACGACCTGTACGCAGACGCATAACATTAAGGTTGATTCTGTGCATAAGCTTCACCCACCACTGGCCGAGCAGCGAGTCGACCTTATCCTTGTGGCGAACCTCGTAGTTGTGCTGCGATGGGAATATCTCGCTCTTCTCCACAGCACGGCCGTCGACAGTGTCCTTCATCAGTGGCTTGCCAATGTTCTCGAGACCCTCCGAGAATGACTCGCCAGTATACTGCATCTTGGTGTTTGGAGCAGTGAAGCCACAACCCCACGTTGGGCCGCTCTCAATCTTACGCTTGAGCTGAGCACGACGCTTGGCAACGAAGAGAAGGGAGATGACCAACAGGAGCATCACGCCAATATAGCTAAGCTTTTCGAGCATAGGCACAAACGATGCGATAGCCAAGCCACTATCAGCACCCGTAACACCCTCAGCGACAAGGGCGATAGGACGAATAGCATAGTGAGGCAAGAGACCAATCACAAGGATGAGCACTGCAGGGATTGCCATAGCCACAATTCGCTGATTGTCAACCTCTGTAGACTCAGCAACGTGGTGCGAACGTGGCGAACCGAGAAAGACTACGCCATAGAGCTTCGAGAATGCCAATACCACGACACCACCGATGAGCGATAGTGCAATAATACCACCGATAGCATACAACACCTCGTGACCATCGCTCACGCCGTTGAACATACCAATGTAAATCAACAACTCCGACACAAAGCCGTTGAGTGGAGGCAAGGCACAGATAGCCACCGTAGCAAAGAGCATAAGGATAGCAGTAACAGGCATATGCTTTGCAAGGCCACCCATCTGGTTCATCGCCGTAGTGTGCATCTTAGAGTAGATGTTACCAGCACTCATAAACAACATAGTCTTGAACAATGAGTGGTTGACAACGTGCAACAGAGCACCACACATACCGCACATACCGATAAGGTTGCTACCCGCAGCGTGACCTACAGCAGCAACACCCAAACCAATGAGTATGACACCGATATTCTCGATACTTGAGTATGCCAAAAGACGCTTCACGTCGTTCTGCATAGCCGCCAAGATAACACCCCAGAGACCTGTCACAATACCTGCCAAGAGGACGATAAGACCGATTGAGTAGAGCAACTCGGTGTTGTGGTCGATGGCCTGCAACATACGCAAGATACCGTAGACACCCGTCTTGATCATCACACCCGACATAATCGCAGAGACGTGAGAAGGAGCTGCTGGGTGAGCCTCAGGCAACCAGATATGCATAGGGAAGAGACCCGCCTTCATACCAAAACCGAGGAAGAACATCACAAAGAGCGGAACTGGCTTTGCAACCTTGAAGTAGCACTCCACAGCGGCAAAGTTAGCCGAGCCTGTAACGTTATACAACATCACGAAACCTGCCACCAAGAACATAAAGCCTATGTGCATCATCACCAAGTAGTTGAGTGCAGCACGACGCACCTCCTGACGATCCGCCTCAAAGAGTATGAGGATGAACGATGCGATGGTCATCAACTCCCACGAGAAGAGGAACGAGAAGCCACCACTCGACACCACAACCATCATCATCGACACCACTAACAGCACCAGTGCTGTGTAGTGCAACGAGATGTGCGTTGGCGAGAAACGTTTAAAATAGCCCTCGACATAGCCTCGTGAATAGATCACCACAGCCACCGAGGCGATGGCTATGATAGCGAGAAATAGTGCCGAGACTGCATCCACCGAGATTCGCTCAAGACCAAAGAGGTCGGTCGAGAACTTTGCGAGCATAATCTCGCCTCCGATGAGCGACGACACCACAAGAAATAGTGCTCCAATAGCGGCCAACGATATTACTGTTGTTGCCACCCACACTTTAGCTCTCAGCGGAGAGACAAAGATAGCGAGAATAGCAACTACGGCCGCCAATAATGCGTACAAAAACATAATATTATATTGTTGGGTAGTAATAAATTATCACATTTTATTAATGGTCGAGGTCACCACCGTAGCAACCACCGCAGCGGTCTCGGTACGCAGACGCTCACGACCAAGCGAGATGGCCTTAAAACCATTTTGGAGTGCAAAGGTAATCTCTTCGGGCGAAAAATCACCCTCGGGACCAATTAAAATTAGAGTTTTTTCTCCTTTTTTTAGCAATCTGCCGAGATATTCTCTCTCGCCAAGCTCCGAATTGCAGTGGGCAATGAACTTAGCACCCTCGAATGGCATAGTGATAACATCACGCACATCGGTCAGCGGATGCAATACAGGGTGGTAGGCTTTAAGCGACTGCTTCACTGCTGAGGTTACAACCTTCTGCTCACGGTCGAGTTTTAGCTGCCTACGCTCCGAGTGGTCGCACTCAATTGGGTATATCTCTGATATGCCCACTTCTGTAGATTTTTCTAAAAACCACTCAAATCTATCAATAATTTTTGTGGGTGCGATAGCAACAGTTAGTTCGTAGTCCATTTTCTGGTACTCATACTGACTCTCGACGACCTCCACAACACAACGTTTAGCGTTGGCATCCACCACTTTACATCGATGCATAGTGCCTCGTCCGTCGGTGATATGGAGCTCGTCGCCAGGCTCCATACGGAGCACTCTTACACAGTGTTTTGACTCCTCTTCAGAGAGTGTATATAGGGGTAATGTTATCTCCGGAGCATAAAATAGTTGCATAGGACGTATAATTTTGTTAACTTTGCAAAGTTAATTAAAAAATCCTAAGATGAAACGCATTTTTCTATTATTGTCACTAATCACAGCAATTACGATGAATTATTCGTGCCAGAAGGAGCAGAGCATCGAGAGCGGCAACCCTCTTCTTGAGGAGTGGTCGAGCGACAAGCACATCCCTCCATTCGACAAGATCCGTACAGAGCACTACGAGCCAGCCTTCGAGGTGGCTATGAATATGCACAACGACGAGATCACAGCTATCATCCGTTCAACCGAGGAGCCTACGTTCGACAACGTGATCTTGGCACTCGACAATGCGGGCATCAAGCTTATGGACATCCTCAACGTCTTCGGTATGTTGTCATCATCAGACCTCGACGACAAGATGCAGGAGGTGCAGACCCGCATTATGCCTCGTATCGACGAGCACTACAACGCCATTATGCTCAATGACTCGCTTTTTATGCGTGTCAAGGCTGTCTATGACAAGCGTGCAAGCCTCAAGCTCGACGAGCTTCAGACTCGCCTCTTGGAGAAGACTTACAACGACTTTGTGCGTTCAGGTGCTTTGCTCGAGGGAGAGAAGAAGGAGCGTTTGATGCAGATCAACACCGAGCTTTCAGCACTCACCATCCGCTTTGGTAACAACCTCCTCTCGGAGAATAGCAACTTCGTACTCGAGCTCAACGCTCAGCAGGTGGCAGACCTCCCTGAGGGTGTTCGCAACCAGGCTGCTGAGGCTGCTAAGGCTATGGGCAAGGAGGGCTTTGTCTTCACACTCGACAAGCCAAGTATGCTCCCATTCCTCACACACTCAACAAATCGTGAGCTTCGTCGCCAGTTGTACGATGGCTACTTGATGCGTGGTAACAACAATAACGACAAGGATAACAAGGAGATTATCAAGCAGATGACAGCTCTTCGCATCGAGAAGGCTAACTTGCTTGGCTACAAGTCATACTCTCACTATGTCACTGCTGACCAGATGTCAGGCACTCCTGAGGCCGTTTACAGCCTCCTCAACGAGATTTGGGAGCCAGCACTCAAGTCGGCAAAGGAGGAGCTCGAGGAGATGAAGAAGCTCTTCGCTGTTGACCACCCCAACCAGACATTCGAGAAGTCAGACTGGTGGCACTATGCCGAGAAGGTACGCAAGCAGAAGTATCAACTCGACGAGGATGCCGTGCGTGAGTACCTCTCGTTCGACAACTGCCGCAATGGTATGTTCCAGCTTGCTAACCGCCTCTACGGCATCACCTTCCGTCCTATCGTAGCTCCTCGCTACCACGCGGAGTGCACAGCCTACGAGGTTATCGACGCCAACGACTCTCACCTCGGTGTATTGTACCTCGACCCACATCCTCGTAAGACCAAGAGCGGCGGTGCTTGGTGTGGCAACTTCTCTGAGCAGCGTTACGAGAATGGTAAGCGTCGTGCTCCAGTTGTGGGCATCGTCTGCAACTTCACACCTCCAGTAGGTGACACCCCATCGCTTCTTACATTCGACGAGGCGGAGACCCTCTTCCACGAGTTTGGTCACGCACTCCACTGTCTCTTCGCTGATGTTAAGTACCGTGGTCTCTCAGAGGTTGAGGGCGACTTCGTGGAGCTCCCATCGCAGATTATGGAGAACTGGGCATTCGAGCCAGAGATCCTCAAGACCTACGCTACACACTACCGCACTGGCGAGATTATCCCTGACCGCCTCATCACAAAGATGCAGAACGCCTCGCTCTTCAACCAGGGCTTCACAACTACTGAGCTCTGTGCAGCAGCACTCATCGATATGGATATCCACACTCTCGAGTCTATGCCTGAGAAGTTTGACGTTGTAGAGTTCGAGAAGCAGAACTTGGCAGGTCGCCGTGGTCTCTTCCCACAGATTGAGCCTCGCTACCGCTACACCTACTTTGCTCACATCTTCAACGGTGGCTACTCATCGGGCTACTACTTCTACCTCTGGGCTGAGGTTCTCGACAAGGATGCCTTTGCAGCATTCAAGGAGCGTCGCGACATCTGCGATAAGGATCTCGCACACAGCTTCCGCTATGACCTCTTGGCACAGGGTGGTCAGAAGCCAGGTATGGAGATGTATCGCAAGTTCCGCGGTGCTGCACCCGACAAGAAGCCTATGCTTCGTGCTCGCGGTCTTTGGAAGGACCCAGTAGTTGCCGACAGCACAGCTATGGAGATCCCAGAGGCACGCATCGAGCCTAACAACACCCTTCGCCCAACACCACATCCAGCAATGAACGGCAAGGGCAACAAGCCAGCTATCGCACCTACAATGCCCAAGAAGCCAGAGCCAGCAAAGGTAAAGCCTGAGGCAAAATAGTCAGCAGCTTAGATAGATGACAAAACCTTATATTTAATTTTATATGAAAAAAGTAACAATCCTTATGTCAGCATTGACAATGGCTCTTGCAGGCTGTGCCTCACAGGACAACAGTCTCCTTGAGAACAACCCACTTCTCCAGGAGTGGAACACACCTTACCAGACTCCACCATTCTCTCAGATCGAGACTAAGCACTACGAGCCTGCTATCGACTACGCTATCGAGCAGCAGCGTGCTGAGATTGATGCTATCATCAACAACACTGAGGAGCCTACATTCGAGAACACTATCGTGGCTATGGAGCAGGCTGGTGGCCTTCTCAACCGCGTTACAAGCCTCTTCTTCGTGCTCAACAACAGCGACACTTCAGAGGAGATGCAGACTATCGCTAACAACATCACTCCTAAGCTCACTGAGCTTGGCAACGACATCTCGCTCAACCCTGAGCTCTTCAAGCGTGTAAAGGCTGTTTACGACAAGCGTGACGAGCTCGAGCTCGACCAGCAGGACAAGCAGCTCTTGGAGGATACTTACAAGGGTTTTGTACGCTCAGGTGCTTTGCTCGAGGGCGAGAAGCAGGAGCTCTACCGTCAGTACTCTACTGAGCTCTCACAGCTTACATTGAAGTTTGGTCAGAACGCTTTGGCTGCTACAAACGCTTTCTCTCTCAACATCACCGACGAGGCAAAGGTTGCTGAGCTTCCTGAGTTCGTTAAGGAGGGTATGAAAGCTGAGGCTGAGGCTCGTGGCCAGCAGGGCTGGACAGTTACTCTTCAGGCTCCAAGCTATGGTCCATTTATGACCTACTCTTCACAGCGTGACCTTAAGGAGCAGCTCTACCGTGCTTACAACACTCGCGGTATTGGTGGCGATAGCGACAACCTCGAAGTTATCCGTCGCATTGCTGAGCTTCGTCTCAAGATCGCTCAGTTGCTCGGCTACAACTGCTATGCAGACTACGTTTTGGAGGAGAAGATGGCTGAGAACACAGCTACTGTAAACGGCTTCCTCCAGGAGCTCTGCGACGCTACTCTCGAGTATGCTAAGGAGGATGTTAAGGCTGTAACTGAGTTCGCTAAGACTCTCGGCTTCGAGGGCGAGCTTATGCCTTGGGACTGGGGCTACTACAATGAGAAGTACAAGGAGGCTAAGTACTCTATCAACGACGAGCAGATCAAGCCTTACCTCAAGCTTGAGAATGCTAAGGAGGCAGTATTTATGCTTGCTGGCAAGCTCTACGGCTTGACATTCACTCAGGTTGACAACATCGAGACTTACAACCCTGAGGCTACTGTTTACGAGGTTAAGAACTCGGCTGACGAGGTGTTGGCTATCCTCTACCTCGACTTCTTCCCACGCGAGTCTAAGCGTGCTGGTGCTTGGATGACTGAGTTCCGCGGCGTTAAGGTTGTTAACGGTGTTGAGCAGCGTCCTTTGGTGCAGCTCGTTATGAACTTCACCAAGCCTACTGCTAACACTCCATCGCTCCTTACTTTCGACGAGTTCACCACATTCCTCCACGAGTTTGGTCACGGTTTGCACGGCATCTTGGCTAAGGGTAAGTACGAGTCTATCAACGGTACAGCTGTTAAGCGTGACTTCGTAGAGCTCCCATCACAGATTATGGAGAACTGGGCGTTCGAGAAGGAGTACCTCGACATCTGGGCTAAGCACTACGAGACTGGTGAGGCTATGCCTGCTGAGCTCATCGAGAAGCTCATCGCTGCTAAGAACTACCTCGCTGCTTACTTCAACATTCGTCAGCTCTCATTCGGTATGCTCGATATGGCTTGGCACACAATCACTGAGCCTTACACTGGCGACGTTCTTGAGTTCGAGAATAAGGCTATTGCATCTACACAGGTTCTTCCTGCTGTTGATGGCTGTGCTATGGGTCCTGCCTTCACACACATCTTCAGCGGTGGCTACGCTACAGGTTACTATGGTTACAAGTGGGCAGAGGTTCTTGCAGCTGATGCTTACTCATACTTCCAGGAGAAGGGTATCTTCTCAGAGGAGGTTGCAACTAAGTTCCGCACTGAGGTTCTCGAGAAGGGTGGTCACGAGCATCCTATGACTCTCTACGTTAACTTCCGCGGTCACAAGCCACAGACTCAGGCTCTCATCGACCAGATGGGTCTCGGCAAGTAATCGGCTCTTAGAGAGCAAAAGTTTAGGGGTTGTCCGACTGGACAACCCCTAATTCTTTATATATATGGTGATTAGATCTTCACGCGGTCGAACGTGAGGAACGAGAATGGATACTCATACTCCTCGCCACGTTCGTGACGCTCCTCGGCAACAAGCTGCCAGTAGCGGTAGTCAATCTCGGGGAATGAGGTGTCACCCTCATAGTCTCGCTCGACGAGTGTGAGGTACAACCTATCGGCACACTCCAAAGCCTGGGCATAGATCTGTGCACCGCCGATGATGAATACCTCCTCGTCGCCCTCGGCCATAGCTATAGCCTCCTCGAGGGAGTGTGCAGTAAGAGCACCCTCAAACTCTACATCCTGGCGTGTGATGACAATATTCTGACGCTTGGGCAGTGGCTTTGAGCCGAGCGACTCGAAGGTCTTACGCCCCATAATCACTGCGTGACCCGATGTTGTGGTACGGAAGAAACGCATATCCTCCTTAATGTGCCACAGGAGCGAGTTCTTATCTCCAATAGTGCCGTTCTGTGCCACGGCAACGATGATACTTACCATAGTATTAATCTTAGAATGATAGTGGTGCTTTGATTGCTGGATGAGGATCGTAGCCCTCGAGCGTGAAGTCCTCATACTTATAGTCGAAAATCGACTTTACCTCGGGATTTAGGTGCATCTTTGGCAGCTGGCGTGGTTCACGCTCGAGCTGCTCAGCAGCCTGGTCAAGGTGGTTGAGGTAGAGGTGAGCATCTCCCAACGTGTGGACAAAGTCTCCGAGCTCCAAGCCACACTCCTTGGCAATCATCATAGTGAGCAGAGCATACGACGCGATATTAAATGGCACACCAAGGAACGTGTCGGCACTACGCTGATACAACTGACAAGAGAGCTTACCCTCGGCCACGAAGAACTGGAACATTGTGTGGCAAGGAGGCAAGGCCATATCCTCGACATCGGCAACATTCCACGCCGAGACAATCATACGCCTTGACGTAGGGTTTGTCTTGAGCGTGTCGATAACGCTCTGAATCTGGTCGACCACCTCGCCTGAGGCCTTAGGCCAGCTACGCCACTGGTAGCCATAGACGTGGTTCAGGTCACCAAACTTGTAACCCTCGATGGGTGACTCCACGCCCGCAGCATCGAGGAATGTTTCGAGGTCGACAGGCAACACGCCGTGCTTCACGCATAGCTCATTATAGTAGCGGAAGGCATCGCTATCCCAGATATGGACGCCATTGTCTACGAGATACTTGATATTGGTATCGCCACTAAGGAACCACAACAACTCGTGGATCACACCCTTCAAAAAGACCTTTTTGGTGGTTAGCAGCGGGAAGCCATCGGCAAGGTTGAATCGCATCTGGTAGCCAAAGATTCCTTTGGTACCTGTGCCCGTTCTGTCACCTCGCACAACGCCCCGATCGAGTATCTCACTAAGCAAGTTAAGATACTGTTTCATCTATTGTAAAAGTATTTAGTTGTAAAATATTGTCGGTGTCCATCGCCGCATACACAGCCTCCGTGTGCGACCAGTTGCTAAGGAACAAGACCCTAAGGTTGTCCTCCTGCACCTCATATGGGTAGTGCATATGGCCGAAGATGTAGGCTGTAGTATCGCTATTTTCTGCGTGATGCTTGCGAGCATACTCGACAAGGAAACCGAGATGTCGTGGTGTGATGACATCGCCACCGTGCGACTTTCGCGACTTACCGCTCCACCAACCACCAAACTTGAGTGCCAAGTCGGGGTGTATAAGCCAGCTAAAGAGCAGTCGTGCAATCTTCGAGCGGAAGAAGGCATTCATCAAGCGGAGCATAGGCTGCCCCTTGATGTTCATATTATCGCCGTGGGCAAGATGTATCTTTTGGCCACGTATGGTTATCACTTGAGGCTTACGAATAATCTCGATGCCACACTCACGCGTAAGGTAGTCGTAGCACCACATATCGTGGTTACCTGTGAAGAGCACCACCTTAACACCTCTTAACGACAGGTCGGCAAGACGTCCGAGCACACGGGTAAAACCCTGAGGCACTACCCTACGATACTCAAACCAGAAGTCGAAGATGTCGCCAAGTAGGTAGATAGCCTCAGCATCGGCTGCCACCGAGTCCAACCAGCGACAAAAGGCAGACTCTGTGCGTCGTGCCTGATGGCTGTCGCCAGCACCGAGGTGTATGTCCGAGACAAAGTAGATCATCACTACAGTCGGCTCTTAATCTCGCTCTCGAGTTTATCGAGAACAAGGCTGCAGTTGCTCAACGTGCCGTCACGCGAGATGATATATGCCTGAGGAACACCCTCAACGCCATAGAGCGAGAAGACGCGTGGGTCGGTATTTCCAAAGAGTGATGGCCAAGGGAGCTGCTGAGCTCGCACCGCCTCGATCCACAAGGCACGCGACGTGTCGACAGAGACCTGATAGACCTCGAAGCCACTGTCGTGGTACTTCTCATAGAGGGTCTTAAGTTCGGCATTGATATTGTTGCAGAGGGCCAACTCTGCTGACCAGAAGTAGAGCAACACCACCTTGCCGTTGTAGTCTGAGAGTGAGTGCTCCTTCTTGTACATATCATCGAGCGTGATATCGGGATACGAGAGCTCCTCAACACTACCCGCGAGCTCGGCAAATGCCTGGGCCTGGGCTATCTCGCTCTCGAGAATTGCGATGTATGGAGAGTCGGGATAACGCTCCTCGAGACCCTGCTTTAGTGACAAGATGTGGGGCAAAGAGAGACCCTTACCCTCGAGCATTGGGACATACTCCTCCACAACACGCTGACGTGAGGCGTAGAAGGCTGCCAATGTATTCTGATTTGAGCCAACGAAACGCACCTGTGCAAGCATTGCCTCCTTAGCTGCGGCATAGGCCTGGGTATTGAGCGAGAGGATATCCTTATCGCCGATGGCAATCTGCTCGCTGAGGCGTGCAAGACGGTCCACAGCTGAGTAGTACTCCTTGTTGAACTGCTCGATGAGCTTAGACTCCTCTGAGTTCTGCACCTCGTAGTTGAGGAAGATGTCGCCAGCAGAGTCGAGGTAGATGTTGTCGCCTGGCGAGACTACGAGTACGATTGGGCGGATAGAGTTGTTAAAGCTTAAGCGGTAGAGGCGTGGCGAAGCACCATCCTCAACCTCGAACTCAAACTTAAAACCACTATCCGAGGCCAACTTCACGGCGTTGATACGCTCTACGGCATTGTAGCCATCTGCCACACGCTCGAGAAATACGGAGTCAACACGATCGCCCACAAAGCGACCCTCGATTGTTGTCTTTGTGCCCTTGTCGGCACACGATGTAAACATTGCTGCAATGGCAATTGCTGCCAAAATAAATCTCTTCATCTCTAATACTATTGGGTTGACCATCTGTCAACGATAAACTTACTTTACTGTGTTGCTACCCTCCTGCTTCTTGTATGCATTGTGACGAGGGCCATTTTTCACTCCTCCCTTCTGCACCTTACGCTGAGCGTGCGAGTGCTGCTGGTTCGCGTGTTGTGCGTACGAATGTTGCTGATTCGAGTGCTGATTCGAGTGCTGATTCGAGTGCTGAGCGTAAGCAGATGAGTGTTGCTGCTGATGTGAATGCTGCGTGTGCTGAGCGTGGGTCGAGTGCTGCGTGTGCTGTGTGTGCTGAGCGTGGGTCGAATGCTGCGTGTGTGATGAGTGCTGCGTATACGGCTTCTTGCCCTTAGCATTACGCTGCGATGGCTGATACTGTCGATACTCGCTACGCATATTTGTCACCTGAGAGAGGTCGATCTCGACATCGCTACCCGCCATTATGCGGAAGTCGCGGATGATGGCATCGTTATTGGGATGCTCGTGCTTGAACTCGTAGCTCTTAGTACGCATAAAACGGGCTACGTTAAGCACCTCCTCGCCGACATTTGCACGCTCCTGAGCCTCGACAATGTGGCGAACAAAACGCTGGGCGTGCTTACCATAGTGTTTGAACATCACACGACTCTGGGGATATGGCAACTTTTTAGGCTTTATCTCCAGGTCTTGGCGTGAAGGTTGCATATATGGCGAGTCGACATCAAGTTTAAAATCGGACATTATGAAGAGGTGATCCCACAACTTATGCTTGAACTCCTCGGTATCACGCAACATAGGGTTGATATTACCCATCACGGCAATCACGGCCTTGGCCTGACGCGTACGCTCCTGACGATCTTCGATTGTGAGTAGCGAATCGACCATCTGGTGGATATGTCGGCCATACTCCGGAAGATAGAGCTTACGTCGCGTAAAGTTATAATTCTTTCTCATTGCTTTGCTATTAATCTTGGTGTTGCAGCCCGACGGTATGTTCAATTCGAGCCATTAACTAATTCAATTAGGTTCAATCTGACCGAGTCATATTGTACCGCGAGAAAATATTAGCACCTTTACCCTCTCATTGCTCCTCGGCACAGGGCCGAAAGAGTCGAACAAGAGAGAGATGTAAACTTACAGTTTACACACCACAAAGTAAATGCAAATAATTCACAAATACAAACTATGACAAAAATTTTACTCCTCTTTCGCACCAAAAGTATGCTAAACTCACTCGGCGAACGCCTAAGGTTTGAGAATTTCTCGACCTTCGAGCTCTCCTGTGAGAGCGACGCCAAGCAGCTATGCCTAAGCGAGAATATCGACGCTATGATTGTTGGCGACGGCATAGAGTGCAACGCTCTTGGCCTACCCACGATATACGTTACCGCCACGCCCTCGATGGAGTCGGCCATCGAAGCTCTACGTCGTGGTGCTATCGACTACCTGAGTCTTCCGCTCGATATGAACCGACTGCTCGAGACGCTGCGAAGACTCGACAGTAGCGACGACGAGGCGAGCATCGCCCTTCGCCCTACGACTCGTACAACCTATAAACGCACGAACTGTGCCACACAGCAAATCATCGGCGAATCGAAGGCCATAGAGCACGTTCGACATATGATCAACCTTGTAGCACCCTCCGATGCTCGCGTCTTGGTGCTTGGCGAGAATGGCACAGGCAAGGAGCTTGTAGCACGATGGCTACACCAAAAGAGCTCGCGATGCTCGGCACCATTTGTCGAGGTCAACTGTGCTGCGATACCAGCAGAACTCATCGAGAGCGAGTTATTTGGTCACGAGAAGGGATCCTTCACCTCAGCAATAAAACAACGCAAAGGCAAGTTTGAGCTTGCCCACGGAGGCACGCTCTTTATGGATGAGATTGGTGATATGGCACTCTCGGCACAGGCCAAGGTGCTTAGAGCATTGCAGGAGAATAAGATAACACGCGTGGGTGGCGACAGGGATATCCCCGTAGATGTGCGTGTTGTGGCGGCGACAAACAAAAATATACGCCACGAGATAGAGCTTGGCAACTTCCGCGAGGACCTATACCATCGCTTGAGCGTCATCGAGATCGACGTACCACCATTGCGTGAGCGTCAGGGCGACATAGAGATGCTTGTCAACCACTTTATAGGCGAGATATGCCAGCGATACAACATCGAGGCAAAGAGCATCGAGCCACGAGCTATCGACCTCTTGGAGCACCGTCCGTGGACGGGTAACATCCGCGAGTTGCACAACGCTGTGGAACGTCTGATAATCCTCTCAGACAAACGCATCACAGCCGAAGCTGTGGAGCGTTACTGTCACGCATAGAGCGAGTTAGGCAAAGAGAATGTCGCGAAGCTCTGATGATGAGGTGACGACACTCTGAGCTCCCGCATCGTAGAGCTCCTCGGCAAAGCGAAAACCCCAGGCCACACCCACAGAGTCGATGCCAGCTGCTGCTGCAGTGCGAATATCGATACCCGAATCACCCACCATAATGGTGCGTGAGGGCTCTACGTCGGCCATAGCGATGATGTTGGTGACAATCTGAGGATCGGGCTTAAGAGGTGCACCCTCGCGGTTGCCCTCGACGGCTACGAACTCCACATCGCCAAAGAACTTAGCAACAAGGCGGTCCGTACCACTCTGGAACTTATTCGAGGCGACAGCCACCTTCACACCTCGTTCAGTGAGCTCCTTGAGTAGCGAGTGCATACCCTCGTATGGCTCTGTGAAGCGGTCGATGTTGTCGACATAGTATCTTCGAAACTGCGTCACACACTCCTCGACATAGGCCGCATCCTTAGCCAGATTCTCGGGCAGAGCACGCTCCACAAGGCGTTTGATACCACCACCGACCATCTGTCGGTACTCGGCATCAGTATGCTCGGGAAGCGAGCGTGAACGCATAACATAATCAACAGATGCGGCGAGGTCGCCAATGGTATTTAGCAACGTGCCGTCCAAATCGAATATAACAAGAGAGTATTTCATAGTGCAAATATACGCATTTTGTCGAAATTTACTATCTTTGCCCTATGTTAGATTTATCACTCATCATAGCAACCTACAACCGTTCAGAGCAACTAATGGTAACACTCGAGTCGGTTGCCCTGCAGCGTTACCCCGCCACACGCTGGGAGTGTATCGTCGTTGATAACAACTCAAAGGACGATACCCGCGAGCGTGTCGAGGCCTTTGCTGCGGCACACCCTGAGCTACACCTTCGCTACACCTTCGAGCTACGCCAGGGTCTCTCGTACGCCCGCAACCGCGGTATCGAGGAGTCTCAAGGCGAGATTGTGGCCTTTGTCGATGATGATGAGCACATTGTCGAGGAGTTTGTCGAAGCCTACGTCGAACTCTTTAATAATCATCAAGATGCTATGTCGGCAGGCGGTAAGATTATTGCCGACTACCCTGCTGGCCGCCCTCACTGGATGTCGAGCTACGCAGAGCAACCGATAGCCAACCCTATGGACTTTGGCGAGAGCATCAAACCTTTTCCTAAGGGGCGTATCCCAGGCGGCGGAAATATGGCTATGCGACGTTGCATATTTGAGAAGATAGGGACCTTCGACACCACACTAGGTCGCACAGGAAAGCAGCTCATAGGTGGCGAGGAGAGCGACCTCTTTGAGCGTATGGCAGCACACGATATGAGATGCTACTATGTGCCGCGTGCGGTGATGTACCACATAATTCCCGAGTCAAAGCTCACGCACGAATACTTCAGCCGACTGGCCTACAACACAGGCCTTAGCCAGCGTCGCCGTGCCAAGATTCACAATCGCATTGCAAGGCTCTACATTGGCGAGATTATGAAGTGGTGTGCCACGCTCGCCCTATGCCTTGTGCATCGTCCAGCACAATCACGCTACCTGCTAACACTGAGATACAACATCACGCGAGGCATACTTCACAAGGTGCGATAAGCGACTGTAGATAAAAAATGCAGCAACGGTTTCGTTGCTGCATTTTTTTAATTAGCTCCAAGATGATTAGAAGTTGTAGGTACAAGTGATACCGAAGTTAGCGAAACCACGGTCACGGAAGCCACAAACGGCATTGCCTCCCCAGTAAACGAAACCTGGGCCAATGACTGGAGTGTAGTCGACAGAGAGGCTAAGAGGGATATTCTCGAAAGTGTAGCCGAGACGAGCCATACCTGCAACACCTACATAAGCGTAGTTAGGTATACCACCAACGTTAACACCAACACCAGCATCGAAGAACCATATACCCTCGTCTGTCCAGTTCATAGTGCAGATCTTCCAGTTGTACAACGCTGTGAAGTCGGCAGTCACAGCACCATCAATCCAGCCCGCACCAAAGCGACCCTCGAGATAGTTCTTCTGGCTGAAATTATACTGGGCAACAGCCTGAACACCAGAACCCAAACGACCACCAACAGACCACTCCTGAGCAAAGAGCGATGTAGCAAAGAGTGTTGCAACGAGCAACAATGCAAACTTTTTCATTGTGAAATATAGATTTTAATTTTGTCAAAATAAACTGGGACTGCCAGAGGTAGTGACAGTCCCAAATATTACGTTAACTATCAGGTTTAGAAGTTGTAGGTACAAGTGAGAGCTACACCAGCAAAACCGTGACCCCAAGCGTTGTGCAAGAAGTAGAGAGTTGGACGATAGTCGAGTGAGAGGGTGAATGGCTTCTTGAAACGGAGACCGAAAGCAACATCACCAGCAACACCAACGTTGAAGTAACCACCTTTCCAAGCTGACAATGAACCACCGACACCAGCAGAGAGGAACCACTTACCTACAGAAGGAGTCCAGTTCCACTCACAAAGGTTCCAGTTATATGTTGCATTCACGCTAAACTCGTTGAAACCATAGAGACCCAAGTTAGCCTCGAGATAGTTCTTAGAAGAGAAGTGACGCTCATACTGAGCCTCAACACCCCAACCCAAACGCAAACCGATAGAGTTCTTGTGCTGCTGTGCTGAAACACTTGCCACCATCAACATAGCTACCAAAGCGAGTAAAAGTTTTTTCATAGTATTAAAGTTTTAAGTGTTAATAAATGTTCTAATTCTTAAGCAAATTTAAGAAATTTTTCTCAACTCTGCAACAAAATTCAACAAAACATTATAATCTTTAGATAAAAAAAGTGGGCACCACCCATATTATTTTATAGGTAGTGCCCACTGGTCTTTATTGAACTACTTGGTAGTAAATGGCTCGAGCTCGATGAACTTTGAGCCGTTATTCATATCTACAACCTTGATACAAGGTGTGTACGAAGTGCCATACTTCAAAGCATCCCACTTATAATCGTACTGCGAAGCAAGGAACTGACGCATAAAGTCGTGGCTAAGACCAGGAATGAGCGAGAGCATACACTCCTCGTAAGAGTCGTAACCCGCGATTGCATACTTACCCTCCTTAATCTCCTGAAGGTTTGAGGTCTCCATCATTGCCACATAGCAGCACCACACATCGTCGCCAAATACGCAGTCGAAGGTAACATCGTTTACGCCAATCTCCTTAATTGTCATATCTACGCTACCAGTACCCTCTGCCTCAGCATTAGTACGCACCTGGACGATATCAACACCGCCAAGAAGGCTATTCTCCTGACCCTCACTATAGTCCATCAAGGCTGCAAGGATGAGGTAGTCGGTCGACGAACTAACGTTCATCATATAACCAGGGATATACTCGCAATCCTTGCCATTCTCCCAGTTGAACTCGAGAGTGCCCGAGAGCATAAAGCCGTAGGTTACCACCCACGCACCAGGGTTAGATGATGTCTGGTCGTAAACACGCTTGTCGACAACCGAGCAACGCCAATACTGACCCTCCTCGGCATTGATGCGGAACTTGAACGAGGTAGTACCCACGTTGAGCACCTCGATAAGTGGCTTAGCGCCCTCATCATCGCCCTTAGGCACTGATGCACCCGACAAGATACCGTTATAGTAGCCCTGGATGGTCTTTGATGTACCGTTCTCGTCGTAGGTGAGCATCATATAGATTGCATAGTAGCCACCGACAACATCAACCGAAACATAGCCATCAGTGAAGAGGTAACCCTCGCCATCGGCATTGCTGCCTGCAGGGATGTAACCCGATGACTCACTGTGGATGGTGTATGGCTGATAGTTTGTTGCAAAGGTGTACTGGCCGTATGGGAAGTACTGGCTCATAGTCTCGTCGAGGGTGTAGAAGTCGAGGATGATACGGTCGCCATTATCGCGTACGAATGTAACGTAGTAGTTGTAAGGCTCATACCAACGGCCATCCTTGGTCTTCTCAATCACGATATTCTCAACGCCATCGATCTCAGGAAGCTCAAAGTCGTCGTCTTTGTTACCATCGTCCTCGTCATCATCCTTATCCTCATCCTCGTTACCACCGCTGTTGCTCGAAGCCTTAGTCTTCATTGTGAGCGTGTTAGAGAGCACCTCGCCCGAAGCGTTGCGTGCTGCCGCTGCTACATAGTAGGTAGTCTCAGGGGTGAGCTTTGTGACCTCAACAACACCGCTCTTACCAATGGCTGTACCCTGTGTGAAGATCATCTCCGCAGATACTGTGTCGCCATCGTAGAGGATGTAGGCACACTCCGCTGCGTTGGTCGTAGAGACAGCAAATGAGATAGAGGTACTTGTAGTGTCTACCGCCACAATCTCGATTGTAGGGGCTACCACCTCATCGTTTAACTCGCAGCTCGCCAATGACAAAACAGAGAGGAGAGCTACTGTAAATAGCTTAAATAGGTTTTTCATATAGTTTAAGAGTTGTTTGTGAACACAATGATTATACAAAGGTAAAACTTTTTTTGAAATCACACACGGGCAATAGAAAAAAGGGACGAAAGGGTCAATAGAGACGAAAGAGAAGTGAGGGAGGCAAGAGAGATTAGAGAGGTTAGGGAAGTTAGGGAGGTTAAAGAGCTTAGAAGACTTAGGGATTTCACTAAGCTCCCTAAACTCATTAAACTCCCTAACATAAGCCTTCCCAAACCAGAGGGAATCACCTCAATCATCGAGAGGGCTATTTCTTGCCAAAAGGGTGCCGGGTGCACTCGGCAAAAATGCCGTCAGTGGGT
>JAFYSI010000122.1 GCA_017559425.1 Alistipes sp. | reverse complement strand
GTAGTTACCGAAACTAAGATGTTGCCACAGAGCTATATCGTGGCACGCTTTGGCGAGCGTGTGGGTGTAGTAGCAAGCGACAACCTCGCGGGCGACATCGTGCTTCTCACCATCAACCCAACAGAGATGAGCTACCCTGAGAGCAACCCTAAGGGTAAGGTTACATATCGCTATGCCAACAACTCTGAGGTAACAATCAGCCTTGGCCACGAGGTGATTGCCAAGCGCACATTGCCAATCTACGAGCTTGGCAAGACAGTAACCATCTTAGCACCAGCAAAATAGTAATGGACAACACACAACGAATGATATCGCTGCTTGGCCGCATACGCAAGCAGATGAATGGTGCGGTGTCGGAGAGTATGGCACGCGACGGTCAGAAGTATGGCCTCAACTACGGCGTGAGCATCGCCACAATACGCGAAATCGTAGCCGAGGAACAGCCCGACTACGACTTTGCAAAGTATCTATATAAGCAGCAGGTGCGTGAGCTCAAGCTTGCCGCTTGTCACCTTGCACCTGCAAAGAGTGTTGACACACACGAGTTTCCATTTTGGTCGCGTGGCATAGCTAATGCCGAGCTTGCCGAGGAGCTCGCCTTCGCACTCCTCTCAAAGATCTACGACATCAACTCGTTGATGGGCATCTGGACCACCGAGAGCAACGAGCTTGTAGCCTACGCAGCACTTATGGCGGCATCACGCAACGAGCGTACAACATCCGAAGTGGCTTTTATCGCTGTGGAGAATGCCACAAAGGCAAACCCTGAGTCGATGCTTATCGCCCAGGGTGCTGTAGCTCTGCTCTGCTACATTGCCTCGCGTGACCGCTCAGTTAAGGTAGGCATACCTGTGATGCTGGAGCGTCTTGCTGCGTCACCCACCAAACAGCACATTGTCGAGGAGCTGGAGTGGCGACTGGACTATTTATAGTGTGCAGTCAGTAGGCCCCGACGGTCTGGTGGCGACGCACTATACTACAGAGACGGTCGAAGGCAACAATGCCACTATCACGCCATAGCGTCTCGCCACGAAAGAATAGCATCAAGGTGGGCACAGAGACTATGTTGTAGCGACGCACAAGCTCACGACTACTTGCTGAGCCAATGTCGATTCTGAGAATCGTCACAATATCACTAAGGGCAAGTGCCACACGGTCAAGCGTAGGGTCCATAGCCTTACACGCCCCACACCACGTTGCATAAAAGTCGACGAGCATCAATCGCTCCGAGCTAATAATCCTATCAAAATCTGAAGTTCTCATAGACATTTGTTTTCCTATCAAAGGAACAAATGTTGTACCGAACTACCCCACTCTCGATGTTTTGTTGCTGAGCGGAGAGAATAAAACTAGAGTAGCTGCCCGATGTCGGACAGCTACTCTAGTTTTTTTGGTGAATCGTAATCAGCTTATTAGAAGTAGAGAACGTAGTTACGCAAGTAGTTAACAAGCGAGAATACCCAGATGAATACTGCAAGAACTACGATAACAATAAGTGTAAAGGCGAGTGAGATCCAAGTCTCAGAGTTATCAGTCTCGCGAGTCTCAGAGCCATCGCTATAGGTTGTAACAATCTCATAGGTCTTAGCAGCTGCAATACCAGCAAATAGGCCACCAATAACGCGTGTAAGGAAGCTCTGCTTGCCACCCTTACCCTTGAGTTCCTGACGAACAAGCACAAAGTTAGAGGTGCGGCTTGCCAACCAGTAGATAGCCAAACCCACACCAATAGTAACAGCAAAGGATGGAGAGGCAATAATTGCAAAGACGACACCCACAATCACTGAGGTGATGATAAGAGCCTTAGAGCCATTGAACGAACGCTCAAGGGCGTTATTCATAATTCCAGAGAAGGCGTTCATACGCTCAACAGTATCTGCATCGGTAGGCATAGCAGCCTCAACCTCAGCCATAACCTCACGAGCGAGCTTCACGCCGCTCTTCTTCAATGGATAAGGAATAGGCTCGCCATCGTCACCTGGGATAGAACCCCACGCCGCGATAACCTCATCAAGACGGCCATTGATATAGGCAATCTCCTCATCTGTAGACTCCTCAACCAAGCCAGCATCACGACGTGCCTGAACATAGTCCTCAGCCTTACGCTCCTCGTTGTATGGCTTACGGATGAAGTTGTCGTAGATCATATGTGCAAGCATCGCCAATGATGCTGCAAGAATCACAACAGCCACAAAGATTGTAAGGATGGTCTGACCCAATGACATTTCGCTCGCTGTCTCTACAGCCTCGTAAGCCTCTTGATAGCCCTCCTCTGTCTGTGCCATAAGCGGAGTTGCGGCTGCAAAGGCACATAAAAGTGTAAAAAGTTTCTTCATATAAAATTAAGTTAAAAATGTGTGTATCAATTTATACGAAGTCTGCCTGACATATTCCAAGCAGACTTCAAAGCATATATCAACAACCGCTACTCTGGATCAGCAGGCTTGAACGCATCTGACATATAGACTGTTGTTGTAGGGCCATTGTTGAAGCCCCAAACAACTACACGGTACTCATAGAAGCCGTTTACAGTAGCACCAACACTTGAGTTAGTGAGCGACTGCTCACCGCTAAAGAGGCGTGACTCGAGAGTGAAGTCGGATTCAGGTGTGAGGTAACGGATAAGATCCTCGTAACTCTTGTCAGCATCTGGTCCATAGCCATTCAATACTGACACACGCTGTACTGTCACATAGTACTGCTCTGACTCGATTGTAGGCGTAACGGTGAAGTTTACAGACGACTTAGTCATCGAGTCGATAGTGATTGTGAACTCATTATTAGATGGCTCTGGAGAGAGTGTTGAGAACTCAGCAACAGTCATCGCAGTGTCGATCTGACCCTCAGCAGTTACACCCATACAGTAGAATACGTATGACTCGCCATAAGTGAGCGTCATAATCTCCTCGCCAGCATCGAAGTTTGTGTTACCCTCAACAAAGTCATAGGCCATCATATCCAACCAAGTAGTATTATCATACCACTCTGCAGATGACTCCCAGCCGGCCTTGCGAGCCTCGAATATGGCATTAGCATCGGTGAACTCGGCGAACTCAGCAGCTGTCATAAGACCATAGATATATGTACCAGCATACTCTGTAGCTACAGAAATCTGGGCATTACGCCAAGTGATATCATTAACTGCGACAGTAAATACTTCACCCGCAACAGCAGCAGGCATAGTACGCTCATTCTTATAAGCGAGGTCGGTAGTAGGCTCACCAGTCTCAACATCGTAACCAAATGCGATTACATAGTACTCAGTCTCAGGTGCAAGACCCTCGAAAAGATATGTCTCTGAACCGTAGTAGAGATACTCCTCAGTTAGCGTGCCGCAGAGACTGCTGATATATGAGAGGCCATAGTCTGAGCCAAACTCCTCAGCTGTAATGCAACCAATGTAGTAAGCAGCCTCATCGGTGCTTGCATCAACGCTAACTGTGAGCGTGTCGGAAGTTACGTTGTCGATTGTGAGGTAGAGACTTAACTCAACAACCTCCTCGAATGGCTTAAATACATCAGAGACATAGACCTCCGTTGTAGGGCCCTCGTTGAAACCCCAGATAACAACCTGGTACTCGTGCAATGTGTCGACATTCTTGTTGATGTCTGCATTTGTGAGCGACTGTGAACCAGTGAAGATGTAGTCCTCGATCTGCTCGTCCGTCTTAACAAATGTAAGGTCCCAGATCATATCCTCCCAAGACTCTGTTGCATTCTCGCCGAAGAAGCGGTCAACATAACGCTTATCCTGGATTGTGAGGAAGTATGGATCATTGTTTGTAGTAGTCACAGTAAAGGCTACTGATGAGGCAGTAAGCTCACCAATCTCAACAGAGAAGGTGTTGTTAGAAGCCTCTGGAGTAGCTGTCTTGAACTCAACAACTGCCACGCTTGTAGTCTGGAAGCCATCGTCATTCATACCGAAAGCATACATAACGTACTCAGTATCCCAGTACATATTGTAGTACTCGCTGGCATTGATAGTGCGTGGGTAGCTGTGCTGATAGATAGCCATATACTTCTGCCAAACATCCATTGTTGGGTTGCTCTCGAGGCCATCAAGAACATCCTGCTCCCAACCCGCGATGCGAGCAGCTACAACGGTCTCGGGATCGGCAGCATAGAGCTCCTCCCACTTAGACTTCTCCATAATATCGAAGATGTACTCGAGATTCTCGTCCGAGAGCGATACCTTGATATAAGCATTACGCCAAGTCTCGCTGCCCTCAACAAGCTCAAGAGTGATTGTCTCCGAAATCTCAAAGTCTGCAGTCTTGATTACATCGCTCACAAGATAGTCTGTTGTGTAACGCTTCTCAGTAGCATCGTAACCAAAGTAGAGAACCTTGTAGTCGCTCTGAGCAGTGAGCTCCTCAACAGTGATTGTCTGTGTACCAGTGTAGGCCTCCTCCATAGTCATAAGGGCAGCCTTCATAGCCACGTTACGCTCCTCAGCAAGCTCCTCAGCAGCAAATAGCTGTGCGTAGTAGGTTGCATCCTCCTGGTTAGGAGTTACGGTGAAGGTGATTGATGTAGAGGTCACCTGGCCTGCCGAAAATGCCAACTCGAGCTGTGCCTCAGGCTGTGGCTCTGGCGTTGGATCACCTGTCTGCTTGCAGGCTGTTGTGAGCAATAGTGCTGACAACATCAAGGCTGAAAGTTTAAATAATTTGTTCATTGTTTTATTGTCTTAAGGTTAGTTACAATTACTGTGGCATAGAGCCAGTTGTGAATGGGAAGACGCTGAGGCCTGTTGTTGCTCCATTATCATCGAGGCCGAATACGAATACAGCATACTCACGATCGGGACGCAAGAGAATCTTACGCTCTGCAAAGCAATTGTAGACGAAGTCACCCTCGTGACACATTGCATCGAGTTCGGCAGATGGCACTGAGGCATTTAGCAAAATCTGAGTCATAATATACTTCTCATCGCTACGACCCTTGTTATTCTCTGAAGCATACCAGTCGTACCAATCCTTATTGGTGATTGTTGCGAAGTAGTGCTCATCCTTGTTTGAAGGGATGATTGTAGCCTCTGCCATATAACCGCGGATAGTACCCTCAGCAGTTGTCTCCTCGTACCACTCGACATTGATGTTCTGAACATCGAAGGTCATTGATGAGGTTGCAGGCGACGCCGTGGTGAATGTTCGGCGTGTGATAGTAGTTGTTGGAACACCCTGAGCATCTAAACCATAGGCCCATACAAGATACTCTGTATCCCACTCTGTGAGATACAACAGAGCATCGGTGCTAATACTCATTGGACCCTTAACAAGGTCACCAGCGATCACCTCAGTGATATCCTTCTCCGAGATTGCTGCCATATACTGCCAGAATGAGTAGTCGTACTGCATAAGCTCGTAGTCGCTACTGTGCTGATACTGCTCGTAGTCGGCAACGGGATATAGGTAGAAGTAGTACGAAGTGTTGTTGTCGGGAGGTGTGATGTTGAGAGTAGCCGAGAGACCTGTGATATCTGCAATCTGGATATCGAAGACCTCTGGAGCATCGGGCGTTGCGATACGCTCCGAGAAGTAGACATCGCCCACCTTATTCTTCGATGCATCTACTGCAAAGTAGACCACCTTGTAGTAGGAGTGGCCGATAAGACCCTGGAATGTGAGTGACTGTGTGCCCTGGCTGAGGAACTGCTCGAAGTAGTCACTATAGCGGATGTCAACATAGATCTCCACATCATCGCGACCCATAAACTCCTCGGTATCTGGATAGAGATAGGCAAAGTAGGCAACATCTTCCGACTCAGGAGTGATGGTCACCTCAACAGAGTCGTACTTAAGATTAGTAATCTCGAACGACACCTTCTCTTTTGTAGACTCGGTCTGAGGAGTAGGATCAACATCCTCACCACAACCTACCATTGCAACGAGTATAAAGAGTGAAAACAAAGCGGAAACGCCTTTTGAAATTTTGTTCATTTGGATTTAGTTGTTAGTAAAATTTTTAAAATGGTCATTAACACCCGTCTCAGATCTTCAAAAAAATCCTTTGACAATACAAATATAGAAGGAATAATTCGCATTTTTTTGTCTAAAAACGAAAGTTATCAACAAAATATTAAACTTTAACACAAAAAAATATGGGGTATTAAACCTAAACGGTTCAACACCCCTAACTCAGTAGGTACTAATACCTAATGCTAATCGATATCGAGGTTAAACATATAGCGGTTACCCTCCGAATCGATAGCATAGTTACCAACTATCGTTGGCTGGCTATGGCTCTCAAACTCTGCCAAGACGTGGGCAGAGGCATCGATAATCTTATAGCTATCCTCACACTCATTCTTGAGAATGAAGATACCAGGAATATTGAAGCTGAAACCCGAGTAGCCCTGGAAGTCGATAATATGGTCGTAGGCCTGGCTGACAACCTCACCATCGGTATTGATAAAGAAGTAGCCATCACCCTCAGAGACTGGTATCACACCACAGTCAAAACAACGTGCATAGGCAATATCGTACTTACAAGGTATTACAAGCTCGAGGTTCTCGTCAATGAAGCCATACTTTTGACCATCATAGACCATAGCACGACCCATACGCATAGGATAGACACGCACCCAAGGGCAACGCTTAATGGCTTGGAAGCTATCTAGATCGACAAAGTAGCGACCCGACATACTATTCTCATTGAGGTTGATGACTACGATATTGTCAGTGACACCCTCGGCAGTAAACCAATCGACAGCGATCTCCTCGCCATCGGAAGAGATAAGGTAGTTCTGATTATTACGGTAGCCCATAGCATACTTAGGGGTAATAAAGACACCTACGCTCTTTCCAGCGGAGTCAACAAAATCGCGGTAGCCAATCTGCATAGCATCGCCGAAATATACACCCTTATTCTTATGATGTAGATTGCCTTCAAAGTCGTAGACATCGCAGTAGAAGCCAGCGTCACCACACATCTCCTCGGCATAGGCCTCAAAGTAGCTATTAGACGTATCAGCAACTGCGTATATCTCCCTATCGTAGATGGTAATCATCTGATAGTTATGTGGCACGACGGTGTGGCCCTCCGAATCGATAACTCCCCACCTGCCATCAAGCGTCACAACTGCCACATTGCGATAGGTGGTAAACTCCGAGAGCATAAAGTTGTTATAGAGGGCGGGGCCGTACTCCGCACGCTCGGCACCATACTTAGCCTCAATGACAACATTACCAGCAAGGTCCATATAACCTGCAAGGCCATCCTCAGTGGCAAAGTGTAGCAACGTAACATCTGCAATATCGGGAGTGATAATATAACGACCCGTATGAGCATAGATATAGCGAAGCATAGCGGGATAGAAGCTATCGTAGCCATATGCCTTGACGTAGGCTACAAAATCGGCAATACTACCCCTCTCGATGACCATTGCTCGTTGCAGTTTGAGGCGTGCCTGAGGAATCTGCGTAACGTATGGATAGTAGGCAATAAATGCCTCAAGATCCTCACAGGTAGACTGAAGCATCGGAAACTCGATATCGGCCATAGTCTGCTTGATAGCCTCCATATCATTATGATTTGGATACTGCTCCACGAACCACTTCATATCTTTGAGCGAGTCGGTACTAAAGATTCGGTTGTAGCGGTACTGCATAAGGCGATTGGCCACCTTATCAACATTAGGATAGTCTGGATAGTCAGCTAAGAAGCTCTCCATAACACCCTCCTCGGTTGCGGCAAGAGCCTCTTCGTAGCGAAGCATAGCGAGGTGAGAAGCTACATATGTGCGGTACTCCGATTCAGGATATATAACAAGGAAGTAGTTGCACTCATCAATAGAGCGACCACCGATAGCATTAAGATAACGACGCCTCTCCAAGCAACGCTCAAGTTCAGCTCGGCGAGGGTGATCACCACGATTAGCAAGTTCGAGATAGATAACATAAGTACGCTCATCATCAAGCGAGATGACATAGTCGCACGAACCGTTCTCGATGTGGAGGATGATATCACCAAGTGTTACGTCGAGCCCCTTAAAGATCTTCTGCACCTCCTCCGAACATTTGATGCCATCGATGTTAGAGACGAACAACTCGTAACCACGAATCTTGTCAGCACCCGCCTGACCCTCCATACAAAGGAGTGCAGCCTCGGCCAAACAACAAGCCTCTGGCATCTTCTCGATAGTCTTATCGCCTATCTTCTCGAACTTCTCGATACTTTTCAAAACATCGCCAGTCGCTATACTCTTAATCACTGCCTTTGGCGACTGTGCCACAGCAGCCTGGAGCACAACAAGCGAAACAACGATTGCTAAAATGCGTTTCATAAGCGTAGTATTATCACTTCTTACTAAATATTAACGTCTTGACACCATTTGCCCACTCAATAACGCCAGCAACACTATGGATAGAGGTGAGCCTATCACCAGAGTAGCGTCCCGACTGCAGAGGCTGGTACTCAATCTCGATAACAACATCGTCATTAGCATCGATAATGCCACACTTGCCATCTTTCGAGACCTTATACAAACCCTTATGGCCAGCCAGAGGTGCAATATCGTCGTAGCTCTTGCTCACCTGCTTGCCGCTGGTGTCGATGAGATAGCCAACACCACCCTTGATAACAGCAGCAGTGCCACAGCTAAAGCTAAAGGCACGGTCATAACGTTCCGAAATAGCGACAGAGAGGTTACGATTGACAAATCCGAAGCTATTGTCGACATACTGCACAAGGATCATCTCGTCGCAAATAGGATACATCTCGCGGAACTTATCCTTCGAGATAATCGACTGACGGTCGAGGTCGATAACGCAGCGGTTACCAGTAGATATCGACTCTGCCATAATGACATTGTCGTAGATAATCTCGATGTCGTAGGAGCGGAAGTTGAGAGTCACAACGTTACCATTGCGTGCGATGACATTGATCTTCTCATCATCCTTAGCCTGGAACCAGCGATAGTTCGCAGTAAGTGCGTGGAAGCCACCGTATGCCGAGCCAATGAACTTGCCATTGACATAGATGCTCTTCTCCCACTCGCTGTGCGTATCCTTAATGCTGACATTTGTGTTAAACCAGGTGGTATCCCAATTATTGTAGTCGGCAATGCCAGAGCCAGTGCTATAGCAACGCTCATCCTCGAGCTTCGTACCGTTATAGTCGTATGTTGTACAAATGTAGGTGGTCTTCTGCCACTCACTACCTCTACCCGACTGACTCTCTACAACGCAGGCAACCTCGTTGTTCAGGAATGCCACATCCTTATATATGGTAGGGATAACCTCCTCACCGCGGCTATTGATAGCACCATATTTACCATCTTTGACGACAATAGCAAGACCTCGGCTCTTCAAACACTCAAAGACAGCCTCTGCCCTATCACTAGGTATGCCAAGACCCACATAGCCACGAAGCTCATACTTAGGACTCACCACGATGCGTCCATCCGCTGCCATATAACCAACCCTACCCTCCTCATCGCGAAAGCGGATGAGCGATACTTCACGGATGTCGGGCGTAAGGATAAGGTAGCCGTGCTTCTCGGCAATGGCTCGCTGCATACGCGTGTAGCAACGCTCATAGCCGTGCTGTACGATATATTTCAATATCTCGGAGATGTTGGCACGTTCGATAATCATAAAGGTATTGATACGACTCTTAGCCTCGCCAGCCTGACGCACCGATGGGTAGTAGGCAACGAACGCCTCGAGAGCTTCACGACTATCCTCAAGCATAGGATACTCTATATTGGCCATCATCTGTTTGAGACGCGAGATCTCACGATAGTTGGGATAAAGGTCGACAAACCAACGCATCTCGTCGAGATTCTCAGAACGCGAGATACGTTTGTAGCGGCTCTCCATAAGGCGATTCTCGACATCCTTGACACGCGAATAGTTCGGATACTCGGCAATAAACAGCTCCATCTCCGCCTCCTCAGAGCTCTTCATAGCCTTGTCATAGCGGATGTCAGCACGAAGCTTTAGAACAGCTTCGCTATGCTTGGACTCTGAGAACTCGGCTAAAAACCTATCGCAGGCATCGACACTATGCTCCTTGACTACACCCTCATAGGCAGAGGTCTCGACACACACCTTGATCTCGGCGAGTCGAGAGTGACCACCCTTGATTGCAAGTGCGAGATATTCGCGATACTTCTGCTCACGATTGTAGCTAACAACCGAGGCAAAAGAGTTGTCCTCAATGAGCGTGATCATAACATCGAGCGAGATATCGCTACCCTTAAAGACCTTGTCGAGGTGCTCCGATGTGCGTATCGTCTCGATATGCTGTGTCAGCATCTCATAGCCACGCATCATATCACTAATGTTCTGTCCATCCATAGTGAGCAACGCCGCCTCGGCCAAGATGCACATCTCTGGCATCTCGTTACGCGTCTTGAGATTTATCTTCTCGAGCCTCTCCACAGCCTTGACCTTGTCACCCTCAGCTATGCTCTTCAAAACCACGCGAGGCGACTGAGCCTTGACCGCAGCAGCAGACATCAGCATTAGGGCAAATGTTATCGATACTCTCTTTATCATAATAGTAATCTTTTTCGTAGGCAAATATCCAAACAAAGGTACAATTTTTATTCGTGAAATCCAAGAGTTAATTATTAAACATAAGTAATCAGCACCTCCATTCACTCATAAATAACGCAAAACGAGAGGCACAACTTACATTTCACACGAAAAAAAGTTTGCAAATCGGCCACCAAAGAGAGACTTCGACGACAGAAATACAGAGCCTCGTGTGGAAATTGCGACCTTTTTGAGGTGATAACCTCACAAAATATGCAAGAAATTACCAGATTTTTGTAGTGAAACGATCACGAATAGAGCCTATTTCCGGCAAAATTCAAGAAAAAAGAGGCAAAAAGTTAGTTTTTTCTCAAAAACATTTGGTAAATTCAAAAAAGCCCTCTATCTTTGCACCCGCTATTAGAAAGATAGCAAATGCCTCTTTAGCTCAGTTGGTAGAGCACGACACTCTTAATGTTGGGGTCCAGGGTTCGAGCCCCTGAGGGGGTACAGAAGAGAAGAACTTTCGTTCTTCTCTTTTTTTTATGTCATCTCAGGGAGCGAGAACCCTGGAGTCGCCTTCATTCCAGGGAAGGAGGGTGTAAACAAAACGAACACACGACTGACTACTGCAAGTAGCACAGTCGAGCCCCTGAGGGGTTATAAACCCATAAGGCGAAGGTGAAATTTAAAAAAACTTGCAAAATTATTTGCACTTTAAAAAAAATGTATTACCTTTGCACTCGCAATCGTAAAGATAGCAAATGCCTCTTTAGCTCAGTTGGTAGAGCACGACACTCTTAATGTTGGGGTCCAGGGTTCGAGCCCCTGAGGGGGTACAGGAGAGAAGAACGAAAGTTCTTCTCTTTTTTTGTTTTTACGCAAATAACAATGAGCGATGCTCATATTGCAATAGCAGTAGTTGTCAATGTGTGCAAGCTCACAGCCACTACTACTATTGTCATTTTAGAGCAACGTAAGACCATCGAATAATATGTAAAGGGTGAGCTATTTCAACAGCTAACATTAAACAAAAAATACCCCCAAGGCTTCGTCGCCTTTGGGGGTATTATATTAAGCAGGCAGGTTATTGCAAACGCCTAATTGTAAGCACAAAAGAAATATCTACCTAAAGTCGTACTACTTAAAGTTCCACTTGAGGCCGACGGCAGGCATCACAGCGAAGCCAGACTTAACGAAGTTGTAAGAGAGCTCCACCTCGCCACCTACGCTGAGGTGTACCTTATCCCAACCAGGAATCTTATTGAAGTTGAACCACAACTGAGGCTCAGTAATGAAGATGTAGCTTGTATTCTGCCAGGTGCGTGCCTCACGCCAAAAGTCTACAAAACCGTTGAAATCGAGCCAGCCCTTTGCAAAATTAACATTCCACACACCAGTGATCTGGAAGTTGTGTGCATCGCACTCTCCCGCGAGGTTCTTAGTGCCTGGGATAAGCTTATAAGATGCTGTAAGCGACCAGGTCTTGCTATAGTCCGACGAATGTCCAGAGTAGGTAAGACCACCGAGGAACGCATTGTTGAACGAGAGTGCTGAGGTGTTGAGACCACCGTTATACTCAAGGTGCACAGACAACCAGTTGACCTTGCTACTCTGCCAGAAGTTGAACTCACGCGAAATCTCCCAATAGGCACCCATAACGCGAGGGCTATAGTCCATATCAACAAAGAAATAGGTGCTACCACCTGAATCAGGATGGAACATCTCGACAGTAGATGTTGCACAGTTGCGACCAGTGTCGTAGAATAGCTGCACGTCCTGTGCCTTTGCTGGCACTGCAACAAAAATAGCGGCTACAAAAGCCATACAGATAGGGATAAATCTCTTCATATCATTAAACATTTATCGGGTCATAATGTACAAATATACAAATTTTATATAAGTTTGCACCGAGTTTTCGAATATTTGTGCAGATTATCGCACTCCAAAGCCAAAAGCATACCCATATTCAAGCCTCTTTCACCAAAGGGGGACTACCCTGCTATCTACTCACGACAAGCGAAAAAGAGTAAGAGCAAGCCACAAAAATCGAAAAATTATCAACCCAATACTCACTTCTTCGCGAAATAATTGCTAACTTTGAAGAAGCAAATAAGGTGTATTATGGCAAAAGAGAGGAGGCTAATAGTGCGTGAAAATTCGGAAGTCGTTGAGGCACAGACACCCGTCATAGTGTCGGCGAGTCGCTCAACAGACATCCCAGCATTCTATGCCGACTGGTTTCTACACCGCCTCAAAGTGGGCTATTCAGCCTGGACAAACCCATTCAATGGTGCAAGAAGCTATGTCTCGTATGCCGACACGCGTCTAATAGTATTTTGGTCGAAAAATCCACAGCCACTCCTCAGCACAGGCGGATGTCTCGACTACCTTCGCGACAAAGGGATATGCACCTACGTTCAGTACACCCTCAACGACTACGACAAGGAGCTTTTAGAGCGTGGTGTGCGACCATTGGAGGAGCGTATCGACACATTCAAACGCCTTGTCGACAGACTCGGCTATGGCAAGGTAGTATGGCGTTTCGACCCTATGATTCTCACCAACAAAATAACTGCTGATGACATCCTCGCAAAGGTCGAGAATATCGGCGATAGGCTTCGTGGCTACGCCGAAAAATTGGTATTTAGCTATGCTGACATTCGCACCTATCGCAAGGTACAGGCAAACCTCGAACGAAGCGGTGTAAAGTATCGCGAGTTCGAGAGCGACGATATGCTCTACATAGCCCAAAACCTCGCACGCCTTAATGAGCAGTGGGGACTCACGTTGGCGACGTGTGGCGAGAAGATAGATATCTCTCAGTTTGGCATTACACACAACAAATGTATCGACGATGACCTGATGATAAAGTACTTTGCAGACGATAAGAGGCTAATGAATCACCTGGGCGTAGATATTGTCACGGGCGACCTCTTCAATGCTGAAGGGACCATTATTCGACGGGCAAACAGAAAGGATAAGGGGCAGCGTGAGTTTTGCGGATGTATCACCAGCAAGGATATTGGCGAGTACAACACTTGCCCGCACCTTTGCGAATATTGCTACGCCAACACCAGCAAAGAGAGTGCTGCGAGCAACTATCAGAGACACAAACTAAACCCTAGGGCAGAAACTATAATCGGAAGATAATATGGCTTACATCGATGAATTACAGCGTATTCGAAATATCTCGTTCGACCAGATATTGAGTTTGGCGATAGCGAACGTTCCAGAGAACAAGCGTAGATATCCGTGGATGGGACTTAACCACGGCACACGCCCTCTTGTGAACGAGGATGAGTTGGTGCAGTATCTTGCTGCCTACTGCTCGATGCATCGCGAGAAGCTCAACGAGGCATTCAGCTCCATTAAGGATCCTCGTATGCTAACTAATCGTGGTCTCACGATAATCGACTGGGGATGCGGACAAGCCTTAGCTACAATATGTCTATTTGACTATATGCGTAGCATTGGCATCACACCTCAAGTTGAGAAAATCATCATTATCGAGCCATCTCCCGTAGCCCTGAGACGTGCCGAAGCCCATCTCGCGAGATATACCAATGCAAGGGTTATCGCAATAAATAAATATATCGACGAGGTGGAGGATGGTGACATTGCCCCAGTGCGTGACACAAACGTGGTGCACCTATTCTCTAACATCTTAGATATCGACTCGGTGTCGCTCGACAGGCTATCTGAGCGACTAAATCGTCTCGACGAGCACGACCAGATAATCTTCTGCGTAAGTCCACGCAATCGCGGAGCTGCTCGCATTGCCGAGTTTGCCAACTATATGGAGATTGCCGAGAACAACCTCATAGCCGAACGTGATGGCCAACTTGCACAGCGAGGCACTATAAGTATGATGGTATTCCGCATCAACGCCACCGCACGAGAGCTTATCAGCGTACTATACTACCCTCCTCGCAGATCGGAGCGTGGCAACAGCAGTGCCCTGAACAACATCTTGGCGAAGATTGCCCCATCAAGGGTCGAGGCACAGAATACCCTGAAGTTTCACAAGGCTATAGTCGATTTAGAGAAGGTTGTCTCGTCGACTGTGGAACAGGAATACAACTACGCCGACACGCTAAACTTGGCTACAAACCGCTCGTTTAACATCAATGTCTGTCAAAACAGGGAGTTTGCAGAGATCTACGCTCGCAACCTTCGTGAGATGTGGCCCAAGAACCTAAATGTGGGTATAAACGTAACGACCGACACTGGTGCTTGGCGACTGCTTGAATGCATATTAACGCCCGAGGAACTTCGTGGCTTGGACATCACAAGGGAGTTGCTATGTATTGACCTC
>JAFYSI010000018.1 GCA_017559425.1 Alistipes sp. | reverse complement strand
TTCACGGCAAGTCGTTCATACCTATGGTTATGGGCTTTGGCTGCAACGTACCAGCCATTATGGCGTGTCGCACCATTGAGTGTCGCACCTCACGCCTTATCACGGTGATGGTCGTGCCGTTTATGTCGTGCAGTGCTCGTTTGCCAATCTATATGATGATTGTCGGCATCTTCTTCAGCCAGTGGGCAGGTACAACACTCTTCCTACTCTACATCTTAGGTATCGCCCTAGCTGTTATCTCGGCACGTCTGATGCGTCGCTTTATGTTCCGCGAACAGGAGGCACCATTCGTTATGGAGCTTTCGCCCTACCGTATGCCAACGGCAAAGACCACGCTCAAGCATATGTGGAACAAGTGTGCTCAGTATGTCAAGAAGATGGGCGGCTTGATTCTTATCGCCTCAATTGTGGTGTGGCTCTTGAGCTACTACCCCCGCCCTGAGCAGAGCAACGAGGAGGTATCGTTACCACGTTATGAGCAGTCATATATGGGCAAGATTGGCCAGTTCTGCGAGCCTGTGTTCGAGCCTATGGACCTCGGCTGGCAGGCCTCTGTTGCCATCCTTTCGGGAATACCCGCCAAGGAGATTGTCGTGAGCACGATGAACGTCCTCTATGCCCACCCCGACGACACCGAAACCGCTGAGGGTGAGGAGCTATCGCTACACGCACAAGAGCGTATTGCAAAGAGTATGTCAACACCATCGGCCGTGGCCTTCCTCATCTTCTCGCTTCTGTATCTGCCTTGCATCGCCACAATTATGGCCATCGCTTCGGAGCTCAACTGGAAGTGGGCCGTAGGCTCAGCACTCTACAATACTGCTGTGGCGTGGTTGTTGGCGTGGGTAGCATACCTTGTAACATCGCTTATAGTATGATGAGTATGAGCTGGCAAGATTGGGCTGTTACCGTGATATCGGTCATTGTGGTTGTGGCACTTGTGATACGCGTATGGCGATTCTTCACCTGCCACGACGAGTCGAAATGTTCGTCCTGCGACAAGGAGTGCAAACTCCGTAAATAAAAAATGAGGGTGTCCAACAAGTTTATGTTGAGCACCCTCACTTTTTAAGAAGTTGTATAACAAGAGCTAATTTTAGGCTTGCGAAGCTCGATAAAGCGGAGTTTACTTAGCGTAAATGAGCATTTTGAGAGCGAGCATAACGACAAAGTAGCTTTGTTAGACAGCTTCATTTTTACAACTACCTATTGGGCAACGACCAGCTTATCATAGACCGCCTGCAACAAATTGAGACACATCAAGTTGCTTGGGAATGAGTGTACACCAAGGCCAAAAACATCTCTGTCGGTATATGACGAGCAAGCCTTAAAATTTGTATCTATATAACGCATCGTCTTACGCTCACCTTTGTGTTTTGCGTTATACTGGCCAAAAAATTGAGTAGTGTCATAGCAGGTCCAATCGTTACAACCTAGGACAATTATTGGCAAATGCACCTCATCACCCTGTATAGCCTCACGGTCTTCCTCTCCCCAAAGTCCAACGTCGCCAATCGTAAGGTAAACAAATGGGATATTACCATTCTCATCTACCGAATTGAGCAGTATAGCATCCATCTCCTCCCTAGTCACAACTCTATTAAAGGCATCACTGCCACTTGCAGCCAAATAGATACCATAGATAAATTTACAGTACATCTGGTATGTATCTGTGTTTCGAGTATTGTTAGCTGTGATGCGGTTTATATACTCAACAGCGGCATCGAAGCCCTCTACAAGATGCTTCGTGGTGATCAAGTAATTGGCAATACTCCACTTAGTATCACTAATATGAGTTAAGATATTATTTGGACTGAAATTGGGTGGAGCAAAAGAGTTTTTAATATGGTTACGAATATGTATAACATCCAAAGTTGCACTACCCAGCCACTGATGATATTTTGAGATATGGGATGATCCTGTTCTGACGTGCTGATATTCAAGAAACTGATTCATTATAGCGTAGTCGTCCTCACAATCTTCGGCCAAAAGGAAGAGTCGCTCGCCAATTGCAAAGGCCTCATCAATATCCTTAGTATAGCTCAATAACCACTCCAAAGCTGTCAGCTTAGCCATATAGTCAACATAGTATTGATAGTGGTTCACTGCATTTGTATAGTCTGGGTCAGAGCTGAGCCACTGATCGATTATTGGGCGAAAAAAACCATTCCTAGGGAGTTTAACAGGATTATTCACAATAGCATATAGCAACTCTTTAGCCTGCTCCACATCACCCGCTTGCATATAGATCTGCACACGACGCAATGTTGTAAAATCACTCTTTTTGTCGACCTTCTCATAGGTATTTAGCCACTCGATTGCACCCTTTGTGTCACCCAAGGCCTGATTCCATTGGATTAATCGCGATGCTATTGTATCAACCTTAGCCACCTCAAAGGCCTTAACATAGAGTTCCTCTGCTGCAGCGAAATCTTGCTCTTGGATTCGTGCATACGCTTGAGAGCATAACTCTGTCACAACCTTACTCTCCTTCTCTTGAATGTTGTCAATAATGTGGATAAGTGCAATACATCCTGCTATGAGAAGTACAATACCCCAAACGACTAACTTTTTTTTCACATTTAGAACCAATTAGGTTTACGACCCTTTGCTATTTGCTCCCAGTTAGCAGAGTTGCTCAAATACTCCTCGACGGGGGCAGAGTATTGAGGTGGGAATAGCATCTGCTCAACTACACACCCCACACCAAATCCGACGGCCGAGGCAGCCGCCACAGCCGCATATCCAAGCATAGTCTTTGCATTACCCTTCACCTTAACAGTGAAGAGTCGAACTAGCAGCAGTGAGACTGTGACTCCCAATGTGGCGTGTTCAATCTTACCAACCGTCACATCGAGCGACGAAGAGCTATTCTGCTTTGAAACTACATCAAGCTCCTTGGTACTTGTATTGTAGATGAATGTTGCGTCGGGAAAGTAGTAGATAAGCTCCTCGGCACTACGCCCTGCCTCAACATATTTGCTGGCTATCTCGAGACAATCATCATCGTCCATAAATCTGTCGTAGACAAACATTCCCACGCCGCCAATAAGTGCCAAGAGCATCCACGCAGCAAGAACTATTCCCGAGGCAGTTAATAACCTAAGCAACTTATTATCAGAAGGCTTAACCACCTTATACTTACGCACAAGTAACTTAGTCAGGTGCTTATTCACCAAGTTCTCGAGGTCATCAAGATTTGAGTACTCAATATAGTACTGACCCATAGCTGAGAGCTCACTCTTTAGCTTGTCGACAGCCTCAGTACGAGCATTATTATTCTTGTCAATGTAGACCAAAATCTCGGGATGTCTGTTACCCTGAAACGACGCCCAGGCACACTTAAACTCGTCGAGCGTGATATCTCCCACAATGCCTGAGAAGATAAATATTGCCACATCGGCACTCTCGCAAATAAAGCGATTGTACTCCTTTTGGTGACCCTCTATCGAGAGCACCTCAGGGAAGTCCTCGTATGTTTTCGTGAGGATTGTACCCCACTGGTTTTGAAGTACATTGCAAACAGAGCGGCATACCATACGCTCATCTTTTAACTCTTTAGAGCCCGCAACAAATATTTTGAGAATAGGTTCTTCCATCATCCATAAGTTTTAGGGGTTAATATCGCTATAGTAGCGACGTTTACAAAGTTAGCAAAATTTTTGATTGAGTGCACTTTTTATCTTCAAATAATCTACCGAGCAGCAAGCATTAGGTTAAAAATTGCGATGTTTATGCCATTTCGGTCTAAAAAATGCACTACAAGGTTGGAACAAAAATCTAAAAGCTATGTTACGAACTATGAAAACAGTGATTTTGGGGGCTGCGGCACTGAGTGGCAGCTACCAGGCAATGGCCTGCACGGGAATATCGCTCACGGCGGCGGATGGCAGCTATGTGCAGGCACGAACTATCGAGTGGGCGAAGGGTCCGCTA
Source organism: Alistipes sp. (assembly GCA_017559425.1). GTDB lineage: Bacteria > Bacteroidota > Bacteroidia > Bacteroidales > Rikenellaceae > Alistipes. Next base: position 8,744 of record JAFYSI010000018.1, on the reverse strand, counting down.
AAGAGCGAGTATGTCATCATCCCGCGTGGTGAGAGTCTACGTTCCTACACACCTACGGGGGCTAATGGTCTCGAGTTCGCGGCACGCTATGGCGTTGTGGGTCTGGCAGTTGTGGAGCGTGATTTCATCGCCGAGGGCATAAACGAGGTGGGACTATCGGCGGGTCTCTTCTTCTTCCCCGACTACGGCAGCTATGCCCCCTACGACAGCCGTCACAACCACACGACGCTTGCCGACTTGCAGGTGGTGGAGTGGCTACTCACGCAGTGTGCGACGATTGACGAGGTGCAAGAGAGGGTCAAGCGGGTGCATATCGTTGGCCTCGAGAGGAGCTCGGTGGTACACTGGCGTATTGGCGAGCCATCGGGACGACAAGTCGTGATGGAGATTGTCGGGGGCAAAATTCACTTTTTCGATAACGTGGTGGGCGTGCTGACCAACGCCCCTGGCTTCGAGTGGCACCTGGCAAACCTCAACAACTACGTCAACCTACATCCTGGCAGTGCAACACCTCGCAAGATGGGTGACTTTATATTGAACCCTATTGGTGGCAGCTCTGCGATGCTCGGCCTACCTGGCGACTTCACACCGCCCTCACGCTTTGTGCGTGCCGCCTTCTTCCGTAATAGTGCTCCACAGCGTAGCAACGGCCACGACACCGTACTCGAGTGCTTCCACATACTCAACAACTTCGACGTGCCTATAGCCATTGAGAATCCTGACGAGAAGACTCTACCAAGTGCCACGCAATGGACCTCGGCCATAGACCTAACAGCACGCCGTGTATATTTCAAGACAGCCTACAACAACACGATAAGATGTATCGACCTCAGAGCCATCGACTTTGCCACGATAAAATATCAGTGGCATCCACTGGACTCAGTTCAAACTCAACCCATTGAGATGGTTGATATTAAGTGAAAAAATAGGTGGTTGTCCGCATTGGACAACCACCCTCATTAATACAGATACGGCAAAAATCTATTTGAAACGTCAATCAGCAGAGTCAACTCGCACAGCCTCATTCGGCAGAGTCAACACGCAGTCACTGACTACTTCGCTGGCTCCCACTTACAGCGGACAGGCGATACGATAGCACCCTCCTCCTTGAGCTCCTTCATAGCCTTGTCGACCTCCTTGCGGTCAAGACCGCTAAGCTCTGCAATCTTACCTGCGTTCATAGGCTGACCAGCCTCTACCATTGTTGCCAATACCTTCTCTTTTGCGTTCATAGTCGTTCAGTTTTAAATGTTTCTATTTCTTAGTTCTAAGGTTATCTCGCGATAGTCTCTCACACCCTCGATGTAGTCAGTATAGATAAGCTCCGCTGTACGTCCTCTGAGCACGCTACACTTACCACATATCTCGCAGCTACTCAAGCACTTCCACTGTTCTCTGACATAGGCCAAACGCTCCTCGCGTGTGCTGGTCTCTATTGCTGGGGCACTCATCTCACTCTCATTTTTCCACTACTCGAAGGCTCGGCCTCGCGAGTTTTTTTTGTCATTATTTTTGATTTCTGGTGCAAAATTAATACAAGATTTGATAAGTTGCAAATCGGAAATTTTGATACATCAATAAGCAAAAACTATACCCTCGACAACCACCCCGAGGACCACTCTAAAACACCCTCGTATTGGCCATTAGGAGTAATCATCCCTTACTTATAGTAAGAATTTCAAGAAAATTACCCAAAATCTTTGCACAGTTCCAGTTTTTTTTTAATTTTGCACATTAAATAGAGATGTGCAATGTATTGATTTTAAAATTTTTAGTCATATTTTTCAGGCTCAACCATCCACTCAAATAGCAAGAAATAGAACATTTATAATTTTTTAACACATTAATTTTAACCAAAACACTATGAGAAAACTTAACTTTTTTGCAAAGTTGACATTCGTGACAATGCTCGCACTTGGCGTTGTGGGCTGTCAGAATTCAACAGTCGACGAGCCTCAGGATGAGCCAGGCAACACCGAGGAGCCTAAGGACGAGCCAGGCAACACTGAGGAGCCAGTAGTGATGGAGGACTTCACAGTGACCCTCACAAGCGTACACTCTGGCGACGTGTTCCTCACAATCGAGCCTGAGGATAAGGAGATGACCTACTGGTATCAGCTCCAGTTGAAGGAGGATATGCCCGAGACCGACGAGGAGATTCTTGCCTCAGACCTCGAGTACCTCAAATACATCGCCGAGTACTACGGAACACCGCTCGCACAGCTCTTGGCAGACAACCTACTCAAAGGCGACCTTGAGTGGCGTTACCAGTACCTCGAGCCAAACACTGAGTATGTGCTCTACGTCTACGGTATGAACACCAATGGCGAGGCGTTGACATCCATCAACAAGCTCACCTTCAAGACCACAAGGGTTAAGCCACTCGACTGCGAGTTCGACATCTTGGTAGGTGACAATATCACTGCCAACTCGTTCTCTATCACTATCGTCCCATCTGACGACACCGTGGCTTACTTCTACGACGTATTCCCAGCGTGGATGTACGAGGAGTACTGCTTGAGCGACGCTGCTAACATCCCAGCATTTATCGCTGAGTATATCCCAGCATTGGCCTCTGAGAATAGCGTAACTGTAGCCTACGCAGTAGGTGCTATCTCAAACTACGGCACTATCGCTCACGACTTTACATTGGAGGATGGTATCGAGGCTAACAGCTCATACTTCGTATTTGCTATCGGCGTTGGTGCTGATGGTACTGCTACAACCGAGGCACAGGTCATAGAGGTTCGCACAGCAGCTCCTCCAGTAAACACATTCGAGGTTACTGAGGGTTATGTTGAGGATGACCGTGCTACATTCTACGTTCGCCCTGACCACTCAGAGTCATACGTTGCCTTGTTCGAGCTCAAGGAGTACTTCGTGGAGGGTGGCGAGCTCGTCTCTGACGAGGAGATCATCGCTGGCATCATCGCAGCACAGGGTTCAAAGATTGGCGACCACGTCTACTCAGGCACTGCAACCGTTAAGGATTGCCCAATAATCCCTAACAAGGATTACTACTGCTTGGTATTCGGTTACTTCGGTGGCGAGGTGACTACCCCACTTACAAAGGTTGAGTTCCGCACTAAGGAGGCTGATATGGTTGATGCTGACATCATCGTGACTGTTGCTGAGGTAACTTACACTGAGGCGTCTGTATCGTTCCAGCCATACATCGAGCCATTCCCACATATGTTCAACGTAATGCCTTATATGACATACAAGCAATATGGTGCTGACACCGAGGCTATCAAGCGTTACAACGACGAGCTTATCGACTCAATGTGGGATCCATCAAAGATGAGCCGCGAGGAGTGGTTGTCACGAGCTTTGGAGACATCGTATAACTCTTGGCGTATCACCGACCTCGAGCCTAACACTCAGTATGTAGTCTACGCTATCGGCCTTGTACCTGACGGCACCTACACAACCGAGGCATTCATCAAGACACTCAAAACCAAGGAGCTCAAGGAGGGTCCACAGGTTGAGGAGGTACTCTACTCTAAGAGTGGCGACGATATCCTCGCTTGGTTCTACTTCGACCAGATGTCGGGCGTAACTAAGTTCGTGATGAGCCACCTTATCAACGATGACACAATCTACAACTTGTCAGATATGGAGCTCCTCTCTTACCTCGAGCAGCCAAACGACACAACATACGTAAACGAGGTTACAAACCAGACTTACTTCACTGTTGTTGACAAGAATGTAGCTTCAGGCGATACAATCTACTACGCTGGTGCAGTATACGATAATAAGGGTGGTTGCACAATCATTCGTGAGACCTACAAAAAGTAATTGAGCTATGAGACGTGAGTTATTATCACTGCTCTTGGCTATGGCAATGCTCGTAACATCGTGCTCAGAGCCTGTTGACCCAGGCACTGAGCCCGGTGACGAGCCACAGGAGCAGCCAGACGGCCCAACAGGTGGCGAGGGCAATGAGGAAGACGAGAACAAGGAGCCTATCGAGGCTAAGTACAAGGCTGGCGAGTACTACAAAGTAGGCCTTGCCGAGGGTATCATCGCCTATGTCGACGAGAGTGGCGAGCACGGCTTGCTCATCTCCTTGGACGAGGGTTACACTCAGTGGTCTACAGAGTATATTATGCTTGTTGTGCAGGGTGGCGAGTTCTCACGCGAGGATGGTGCACGCAACACTGCCTATATCAAGTCACAGGAGAACTGGGAGGAGCTCTATCCCGCAGTAGTGTGGTGTCAGAGCAAGAATGCCCTCGGTCTCTCATCGTGGTATCTTCCAGCCCCAGGCGAGCTTGCTAAGGCAGCTCAGAATCTAAAGGCTATCAACGAGACCCTCGAGACAATGGGCCTCGACGTTATTGCAACTGGCGTGAACGATGGCTACTGGTCATCTGAGGAGTATGGTGTGCAGGGTGCCTATGCAATGAATATGGCTTCGGGCGACTTTGCGGACTATGGCCACGACAAGAAGGCCTACAACCGCGTTCGTGCAATGCGTAAATTCTAAAACCTGAGACAATGAAACATCTTAAATTCATACTCGCAGCACTTGTTTCAATCACAATGTTTGCTGCGTGTAACGAGCCAGACAACGAGCCTGTAGAGCCACAAGGTCCTACCGAACCAGCAAAGTTGGCGATCAACGAGAACTACGTTCAGGTAAAGGCCGCTGGTGGCGACTACTACTTCACCTACACGCTCGAGAATCCCGATGGCAACGAGCTCAAAGTGGAGGCTCAGGATGAGTGGATTCACTCGTTCGACCTCTCAGACCAGGGCGAGGTAAGTTTCGTGGTAGAGCCTAACACCACTGGTTCGCAGCGTATCTCTAAGATCACTCTCAAGTATGGCAAGCTCAAGGACTCTATCAGCATCACACAGAGTGGCGAGGCTGTCGACGTGGAGATTGCTATCGACTTCGAGTTCGAGATCAACGGTCCGTTCGTGAGAATGTACACCTACCCATCACCTGAGGGCATCCGCTATTATGCGTGGTACTACTCCGTTAAGGGTATGGAGACAGCCCTTGCACAGTCGCCAGGCGTGTCCGTGGAGATGTACCTGGAGAAGGTTATCGAGGTCGACATCTCTGAGGCTATCTACTACGGTGCATATGCTGGCTACTCAGCAGAGCAGGCAGTGGCAGAGATCACCATAGTAGGCCCAGCGTACCAGGACTTCGAGCTCAACGGCAACACCGAGTTCTACGCCTTTGCTTGTGCTGTGAACAACCAGGGTGCTCTCATCTCGGATGTTGTCTACACTACCTTCACAACAGGTAAGGTTGAGCAGTCCGACAACCAGCTCACACTCTCTAACGTGAAGGTCAACACCGACCGTGTGTCGTACGACATCACCGCCTCGAATATGGACCAGTACGCCACCATCGTACTCCCAGCAGCCGAGGTCGAGAACCTCACTGACGACGAGTTCATCGCTAAGTTCAACAAGATTGATGGCTATGTGTCGTACCTCAACTTCGGCTCTTGCACGAAGGAGTATCTCTTGCACGAGGAGGATAGCGACTACTATATCTACTACTTTGGCTACGAGTATGGTATGGCAACTACCGAGATTAAGCGTGAGAAGATTCATACCGGCAAGTACGACCCTAACACCAAGGCTGAGTTCGAGCTATCACTCGACAAGGTTACCCACTACCGCGTGAAAGCATCTGTAGATGTTGACCCAGAGTCAGCACTCTACTACATCGACGTCTGTGGCGTTGACGAGACTGCCGAGGAGCTCCAGGAGAATGTTCGCGAGGCAGCGCAGTGGTATGTAGACAATGGCTACTACAACAACATCGCTATGTGCTACCGAATCGTAGGCAGCAAGGGCTCACAGCAGCACGAGTTCGTCGGCCTCTACCCAGAGACCCAGTATCGTGTCTACGCATTCGGCATCGACGAAAAGACAGGCGAGTTCAACACTGAGGTAATCTTCTCGGAGGTCTTCACAACACCTGCCATAGAGGTATCCGAGTCGTACATCACAATCAACACAGACAAATATTTCGACGGCTACGAGGTTATCGAGAAGTATCCTAACGACTTCAGCGATGCCGACGGCTGGGCAGTATTACCTCTCGAGGTAGAGATTCACGGCGATGTTGTGGACTACTACTACGACGTATACATTGGCGACGTTACCGACACGACCTACCCTACCGACGACGAGATCATCCTCGACCTCGTGCAGTATGGCAAGAAGAATGAGCCTATCACCTACTCATACTGCTACTTCCACGAGCAGTTGACACTCATCTACTTCTCGAAGGACTCTAACGACAACAACAGCGTCGTGACACGCGTTTCGTTGTATCTCGACCCTGATGAGTGTGCCGATATGTCGCAGTTCCCATACAACCCTTCAGCCTCTGCAACAAAGGCAGAGCGTAAATTCGCGAAGTAGGTATGAACAGAAGACTCATAGCGATAAGCAGCGCTATCATCTCTCTTATGACCATCTCCTGCACCAACGATGCGGGAGTGGTCGAGGGAGACAAAGTAGCCGAGGCTGAGGCAATCCTTGAGCACAAGCTCGTGGGCAACACCATCGACAAGTGTAAGGAGGGTACTCTGCTTCTCTTCCTCGAGGAGGAGGCTATCGCACGCATCGACAAGGGCGACATCGAGGGTATCAAGCACGAGATGTTCAACGGCCGCGAGGTTACAGCCTTCGAGCCAGCAGTAGTAATGCCTAAGAATGAGACTCTTGCACGCGAGCTCGGCCTACACCGCTGGTATGCTGTGTCGTTCGACAAGAGCATCCCAGTTGAGAAGTTTGCAAAGGAGATCGCTCCAAGTAGACATATCACTGCTATCGAGTACAACACTGCTGTAACGCTGGCCTCTGACTTCAAGGCACGCCCCTTCAATGCCTCAGACTACGCAGCTACGCGTGCTACGCAGAACGACATCCCCTACGACGATGTCTACGCAAGCTACCAGTGGAACCTATCCAACTCGGGCGACAAGAGCATTGCTAACACAGCACGCAAGGGTGCAGACATTGGCGTTGTGGATGCCTGGAAGCTCTGTGCGGGCACTCCCGATGTTGTTGTAGCGGTTATCGACGCGGCTGTTAAGTACACCCACCCCGACCTCGCGGCCTCTATGTGGGTCAACGAGGCGGAGCTCAATGGCATCCCAGGCGTTGATGACGACGGCAACAAGTATGTCGACGACATCTACGGCTACAACTTCTCTACCGATGGCTACTCTAATGGCCAGATTAACTGGATGATCGAGGGCGAGTCGGGTCACGGCACCCACGTTGCAGGTATCGTCGCTGCTGTCAACAACAACGGCATTGGCGTAAGCTCCGTTGCTGGTGGCTCGGGTAATGGCGATGGCGTGCGTATTATGGGCTGTCAGGTCTTTGAGGGTACCTACGCTGCCAGTGACCGCGAGATTAGCAACGCTATCATCTACGCTGCCGACAATGGTGCTTGCATCGCACAGTGCTCTTACGGCTACGACCCAAGCTCCTACTCGAGCGACAACGCCTATATCAACGACTGCCCTCTCGAGTACAAGGCCTTGCAGTATTTCACAGCCCCTGAGAACTGCAACCACCCAGCTATCGGTGCTAACCTTGCCATCTTTGCCTCAGGCAACGAGACAGCCTCTAATGCTGGCTACCCAGGTGCTTTACCAATCTGCATCTCAGTGACAGCATACGGTCCTGACTACCTGCCTACAGGCTATACTAACTATGGTCGTGGTTGCAATATCGCTGCCCCTGGTGGTGACTACTCTATCGGTGCTCAGAACTCATCTAACGCAAGCCAGATTCTCTCTACCTGCATCAACGAGGTTGCGGGCAGCGACTACGTCTGGATGGATGGCACCTCTATGGCCTGTCCTCACGTCTCGGGCGTAGCAGCCTTGGGTATCTCGTACGCAGCAAAGATTGGCAGAACATTCTCTGGCAACGAGTTCCGCGACCTGCTTCTCACCGCTGTTAACGACATCAACGGTTTGATGATGGAGGGCACAAAGCCATACAACGGTGTCTCTGATGCCGTAGTACTCAAGAACTACTACAAGCGTATGGGTACAGGTGCTTTGGATGCTTGGCGACTCTTTATGCAGATTGAGGGTACACCCTCTGTTACCGTCACTGCTGGCGAGCGTTCGAGCGTCGACCTCAGCGAGTACTTTGGTGGCTCTGCTGCCGACCTCACATACCGCGATATCGAGGTTAGCGACGAGGCTCGTGAGACCCTCGGCATCAAGGGCGACCCTAAGATGGATAAGGGCTTACTTGTCATCAAGTGCGAGAATTGTGGTTCTGCCAAGATTAAGATTTCTGCTATCGCTGGTGGTGGTCAGCTTGGTGGTGGCAACAACATCGGTGGCACAGAGATCTCACGCGAGATATCTATCATCTCACGCGGTGTAAGTTCAACTAATGGAGGATGGTTCTAATTATGAGGCGACTATTTTTATTGGCTGCAGCCCTGCTTTCGGCATACATCTTTGTGGGCTGCCAGAATGAGGAGGACACCCCCACTGTTGACCTCGCCTCTAAGGTTGCGGGTGAGTGGCACTGCAGCGTCGAGGAGTACAATTCAGAGGTCTACGTGGCCTTTGCGACCGATGGCACATTCGATGAGTATCAGCGTCTTGGCGATAGTGGCTACCGCCACTATGCTGGCAGTTGGAACGTTAAGGATGGCACTCTCAGCGGCATCTATGCCGACGGCGTTGAGTGGGGCAGTAGCTACACTCTCTCGTTCGATGGCGACACTATGA